>JAHBVV010000010.1 GCA_019637335.1 Candidatus Hydrogenedentota bacterium
CTGACCCAAGGTTAAAACCGCCAATCACCCGCACAAGTCCGGCGCCGGACAACCTTCTTTAACCACAACTGCACCCATGGGGACTGGCTCCCGCGACGCCAAGCACCCCAGCCGCGTAAGCGTCCCCAAGGGGACTGGCTCCCGCGACAAAAACCACCCCAGCCGCGCAAGCGCCCCAAACCACCCCAGAATCGCGGGTGCCTGTACCCGCAGAAAAACGCCCCCCGTCCCACGCGCACCCGCCCCAGGGACTGCGGCGTCCCATCACCACGGATACCAGCAGCCCGCGCGCGACCGAAAACGAGCCCAACAAAGCCGCTACACGGCCAACCGGCGCGGCTGTCCCGTCACTCCCCAAGGGGACTGGCTCCCGCGACGCCAACCACCCCAGCCGCCAAAACCCCGCCAGCCGCCCCGATCGCGCGGAATTCCGCCTGTTCCCGCCCGCGTGCTACACTACCGGCCACAAATTAACCCGCGCCAGTACACGCAAGGAGCCGCGCATGGAAATCGGAACAGGATCGCATCGCTACCGGGTTTTGGACCGCTGGGGACACTTCCCCGAATCGTTGAAAATCGGCACGACCCACGCCGTGGTGGAGGATCGCCAGGGGCGTATCTTCATCCACCACACGGGCCCGGAATGCACCGTGATCTGCGACCCGGACGGCGAGGTGTTGTCCCACTGGGGCGCGACGTGGCATGCGGGCGCGCACGGCATGATCCTGAACGCGGAGGCGGACGGCGAGTTTCTCTATTGCGCCGCGACATCCGCGCACGCCATGGTGAAAACCAGGCTGGATGGCGAGGAGGTCCTGCGGATCGGGACGCCGCCACGGAGCGATATTTACGATGCCGATCGCCTTTTTGTGCCGACCGAGACCGCCGTAGCCGGGAATGGCGATATCTACATCGCTGATGGCTACGGGCAGAGCTGGATTCACCGATACTCGAAGGAGGGCGAGTATATCGACTCCTTCGGCGGGCCCGGCGATGGTCCCGGCCAGTTGAGCTGCCCGCATGGCCTGAAGGTTGATCGGCGGAGTGGCGAGGAGCGGCTGCTGGTCGCGGACCGGCGGAATGTGCGGCTCCAGTACTTCACGCTGGACGGCGCCTGCCTTTCCGAGGTAAACGAAGAACTTCGCTTCCCGTGCACCGTCAATCCGTGGAACGACGAACTCTACATTCCGGATCTTCACTCGCGCATTACGATATTCGATCGGGACGACCGCCTTATTGCGCACCTGGGCGACCGTCCGGACTGTTGGAAGAAGGAGGGGTGGCCCAACCTGCCGGAATCGGACTGGGTCCCCGGCGCCTTTTCCTCGCCTCACGACCTCCACGTGGACCGATCGGGAACGATCTACGTTGCCGAATGGATGTCCAACGAAGTGGGGAAGATTACGAAACTGGTGCGGCTCTAAACGGCGGGTATGCGCCGGCGTGTTCCCCTTGCTCGCAAGAATGGAGACGCCGGAGAGCACCTGGTCTGCCGTCCCTGTAGTCGCTGTTGTCCCTGATACGTTCCATGCAAGCGGCCCGGATTGAAGGTTGCCCACCATAATCATAAGGAATACGCCAGCATGCTGCCGCGCTCACTTTCCCTTGTTCTCACAGGATTCTTCGCCACCATGACTGCCTTCGCCGATATCCAGCCGACCAATCTCCGCTGCGAATACAAGACCGATCCTCTGGGCATTGACGCCGCCAAGCCGCGCCTGACGTGGACGCTGAAGGCGGACGCCCCCGCGCAAGTGCAATCGGCGTACCAGATCATGGTGGCGAGCTCACCCGAGGCGCTGGCGGCGGACCGGGGCGATCGCTGGGATTCCGGGCGGGTGGAATCGGACGACACCACGTTTATCGAATACGCTGGCGCGCCTTTGAAATCGCGCGATCACTGCTACTGGAAAGTCCGCGTGTGGGACGGCGATGGCCATCCCTCTGCGTGGAGCGCGCCCGCCCTGTGGAGCATGGGCCTGCTCGCGCCCGCGGACTGGTCGGCGGATTGGATCGGATACGACGCGCCCGTGGAGGCGCCCGAGGCCGCCGCGCCACCGGCGCAGGAGATGGGCGACGCCCAGTGGATCTGGTACCCTGAGGGCAACCCCGCCGAATCCGCTCCCGTGGGCGATGTCTACTTCCGCACCACCTTCACGGTGGAATCCGGGCGCCAGATAGCGCAGGCCGGCCTGTACATCACCGCCGACAACTCCGCGCGGGCCTATCTGAATGGCGTGGAACTGCAGGGGGTAGTGACCGCGTTTAATCAGATTATGCTCATCGACCTGACCAGCTTCCTGGCTCCGGGGGAGCATGTCCTCGCGATTCTCGGGCAGAACCTGGGCGATGCGCCGAATCCCGCCGGGATGATCGCCCGCGTGGTCATCGACTACGCCAGCGGAGCCCCGGCCCATTTCGAGAGCGGGCCGGATTGGAAGTGCGCGCGGGGCGAGAAACCCGCCGGTTGGAACACGACGGAGTACGATGACGCGCGTTGGGCCGCCGCCACGGCCATAGGGCCCGTGGGCACGCCGCCCTGGCCCGTGCCGAAGTTCCCGAAGCCCATGGAACTGCCGCCGCCGCCCCAGCTCCGAAAGGAATTTACCGCCGCGAACGACGTGGTCCGCGCGACGCTCTACGCCACAGCGTTTGGCAATTACGAGGCCTACCTTAATGGCCAGCGTGTCGGGGACTTCGTCTTCGCCCCGGGCTTCACGGACTACCACAAGCGCGTCTATTACCAGACCTACGATGTGACCGGCCTGATCCGCCCGGGCGCGGAGAACGCCTTCACCGCGCTGCTGGGCGATGGCTGGTATGCGGGCTACCTGGGCTTCCTGCCGCAGTTGCCCGTGGACAACGCGCGCGATCACTACGGCGACCAGCCGCGCTTCCGCGGGCAGCTTGAAATCGAATACGCCGACGGCCGCACCGAAACTATTGCGACGGATGGCGCCTGGAAGGCCGCCTACGGCCACATCCGCGAGTCGGACATGCTCATGGGCGAGACCCACGATTATGCGCAGGCGACGGACGGCTGGCAAATGCCGGGATTCGACGACAGCGCCTGGGACGCCGTGGCGACGGGGACGCCGCACGACGTGCCGGTGCAGGCCCACCCGGGCACGCCCGTCACGGCGCACGAACGCATCGCCGCCCAGTCGGTCAACGAGGTGGAGCCGGGGGTATTCGTGTACAACCTCGGGCAAAACCTGGCTGGCTGGGCCGAGATCCGGCTGGATGGACGCGCCGGCCAGCGGATCCGCGTCCGCCACGGCGAAATGCTGAATCCGGACAGTTCGCTCTACACCACGAACCTGCGGAAGGCGCGCGCGATCGACACGTATACCCTCGCGGAAGACGGCCCCGTAACGCTCGCGCCGCATTTCACCTTCCACGGTTTCCAGTACGTGGAGATCACCGGCGTTGACCGGGCCCTGCCGCTGGAAAACGTCGTGGGCGTCGTCTTGCAGTCCGTGATCGAGCCGGCGGGCCACTTCGAGTGCTCCGAGCCCCTTCTGAACCAGCTCTTTCACAACATCATCTGGGGCCAGAAGGGTAACTACCTCGAAATTCCCACCGATTGTCCCCAGCGCGACGAGCGCATGGGCTGGACGGGCGACGCGCAGTTTTTCACGCCCACGGCGTTGTTCAACATGGACTGCGGCGCCTTTTTCACCAAGTGGCTGGTGGATCTCATCCAGGATTCGCAACTGGAGGACGGATCCTTCGCCGACGTGGCGCCGCACGTGGCGCTGGGCGGCGGGGCGGTGGCCTGGGGCGACGCGGCCATGATTTGCACCTACCAGCTGTACCGCTACTATGGGGATACGCGAATTATCGCGGACCACTTCCCCAACCTCGTGCGCGGGATGGAGTTCCTCGAAAGGACGAGCGAGAACGGCATCCGGTCGAAGGTCGGCTACGGCGACTGGCTGAACAAGGCCGGCGGTGCGAAGGACGAGGTCATCGCCACCGCCTACTTTGCGTACCTCGCCGGGCTCATGCGCGAAATGGCCGAGGTTATCGGCGAGACGGACAAAGCGGCGTACTACGAGGGCCTCGCGAAGGATGTAAAGGACGCCTTCATCACGAATTTCATCGATGCGGAAGGCAAGATTCTGGAGAGCAGCCAGACCGGCTACGCGCTGGCCTTCACAATGGATCTGGTGCCGGAAGCGCTAAAAGACAAGGCCGCCGCACAGTTCGAGGCGGAGATCGCGCGCTTCGACCATCACCTGGCCACGGGTTTCATTGGCACGCCGCGCCTGCTGCCCGGCTTGGCGGAGGCGGGCAAGATTGACCTGGCCTACCGGCTCCTGATGAACACGGGCTATCCCTCCTGGCTCTTCCAGGTGACCCAGGGCGCCACCACGATGTGGGAGCGCTGGGACGGCTGGACGCCCGACGAGGGTTTCCAGGATCCGGGCATGAATTCCTTCAACCACTACGCCTTCGGGGCCGTGGGCGAATGGCTCTACAGCGCCATCGGCGGTATCGCGCCGTTGACACCGGGTTTCAAGACATTCGAGATCGCCCCGAAGCCCGGCGGCGGGCTGACCTGGGCGAAGACGCATTACCGCTCGATCCACGGGCTGATCCGCTCCGAGTGGAAGATCGAGGGCGATCGGTTCACGCTGGAGATCGAAATTCCCGTGAACACGGAGGCTTCGATCAAGTTGCCCGCGTCGCACCGGAACACGGTCCTGCTGGACGGCCGCCCAGCGCCGGGCGACGAGGGCGCGCTGACGTTGCCCTCCGGCGTCTACACCATTACCGCCACGGCGGGCTGATACAAGACCTGATCAAGCGGCCGCGCGCCGGACGGGGTGTGCGGTCGCTTTGCATTTCGTAACAGTTTGGCCGTCTGAAGCAAAGAAGATTTTCAACCACGAATGAACACGAATTCACACGAATAAGAGAGACTATTGACCCGGTTCGAAGACTCAAATGGAACGGTAGTCCGCCTTTTATCCTTTGAGCCTATGAGGGGGAGAGCATTCATTATATTCAGATCTTTCTGTGCGGATCCGCGCGAAATTTTGGGAAGACTCCTTCTTTGGGGCGAAAGGGTTGAGCTATGTTCTCCGCGGCCAATCGGGTTTCTCGCTGCTTGGATGCGTGGTTGCGGGCCTGGGTTAAGGTCGGCTTCATGAACTGCATCTCAGTTACTTATTCGTGTCTATTCGTGTCTATTCGTGGTTAAACTGCTATTCAACTTCAGACGGCTAAAGTGTTACGAATAATCCTGTAAATCTTGTTAACTTGTGAGTGCCGTATTCTCGGCGATGTAGGCATTCTTTTTCATGCCGCGGGTTGCTGTGTTGCTTTGGCTCTGTCGATGTCCATTCTTTCCTGTATGAATTTTGCGAGGATAGGGGCCGGGGAGGAATCGGCGAGAAAATGGGGCAGGGTGTTTTTGAGGGCTGCTGCGACGACGGCTTCGGAGGGTGCGATTCCGGGCCGTATGGTTCGCAGCCAGGAGCCGAAGGAGCGCCAGACGAGCTTTGGTTCGGTGGTGGCTATGGCGGCCATGATCCCCTGGGCGATGAGGCCCAGTTGTATGTGCCGGTGGTAGGCGTCCATTTTTCTTCGTACGGCGTCCCGGTATTTTTCGGGCTTGCGGTGGAGGTGCTGGTCTTTGGCCTTTTTCTTGATGGGGTCCATTTGCGCCATCCAGAAGTGATAGAGGTAGGCGCCGACGGTGCGCAGGGCGGCCTTGAAGCTCACTTCGATTTTGAAGCGGTAGCCGTATAGCCGGATGACATCAAGGGGTTCGAGGGAGAGATCGGTGGTCATCAGTATCAGCCTGCCGCGCGTGGGGTGTTCGACGGCCACAAAGCGGACGGGTACGCCCAGGGGGCGCCACAGGAGGTCTTGCGTCCAGACGCGCAGGATGACGCCGGACTCGCCATAGACGGGGCTTTGGAGCTCGCCGGCCTCCCCGGGCTCCTCGAACAGGCTCCGGAGGGCCACTTTCTCCCCGTAGGTTCTGGGCCTGCCGCGCCGGCGCTTTTCCGGGGCGGGCGCGGGCCGGTAGGCGACGGCGTTGTTCCGGACGCGGGTGACCAGGTGCTGGCCCCTGCCCAGGAGGGGCAGCGCTATCTTGCGTGAGGCGTAGTAGGCGTCGGCCACAAAATAGTAGGGCGCATCGAGCCCCAGCGCGCCCAGGAGCAACATCATCTTGTCCAGGAGGGTTCGCTGGTCGCGGTTGGAGAACACAAGCCCCTCGTGGATGCGGGCCGCGAGCGGGATGGCGACAAAGCTCATGAGGCCCCCGGCAAGAATGGCGACGGCCTGGCAGGAATGGCCGAGGATGTAGGCGGGCTTGGTGTTGGACTCGCCGCCCTGGTGCAGGCGCTTGACGCCGGGCATCTTCTTGCCGGCCTTGGGGACCTTGATGCCGTCGCCCAGGAGCACGAGCCGCCCGTTCACGCGGGTCAGGCCCGGATGGCGCTCCACGACCAGGGCCGCCCACAAGCGGGTGAGCTTTTCCACGCGCAGGGACGGGCTGTGGAAGAAATCGAGCAGGCGGTCGTAATACATCCCCTTCAGCCCCAGGGCCCGCACGGTGCTGGTGACGCCCCACAGGTCCCCGCGCACGCAAAATCCGGCCAGTGCGACGCACATCCACAGAAAGGTTCTCTGGCGCGCGCAGGCGCCGCGCAGGGGCTCGCACCAGCCCCACCATTGAGTCCATAGCGACATGAAGCGTTCCTCCATTGGCCCTTGACTTGAGCGGGCGCGTTATGTATCATATAAATGATACATAAAATGGTATAAAGTCAAGGAAAAAATGGAGGGTTGGAAAATTGGACGGGACAAAGCGGATCGAGCGCCGGATCGAGAAGATAAAACAGGCGCTGGCGGAGCTGGGCGACATGCGGCCCGGCTCGCTCTCCACCCAAACCCGCGCCTGGGGCGGAAAGTACCACCAGCTGAGCTACACCCACCAGGGAAAGGGCCGCACCGAGTATGTTCCCCCGGCCCGCGTCAAGGAGGTAAAGCGGCAACTCGCGACCTACAAAAAATTCAAGGAGCTGACCAGCGAGTGGACCGCGCTGGCCATCGAACTATGCAAGCTCCGGCAGGCCGAAAAGGAGGACGCTTAGATCGAGAAGACGGTACTCACGAGTTGTTAATCCTGTCTAAACAAATCTTCTAGCCGGCCGGCGCCAGATCCGCAATGTAGAAGCTGCCGTAGGTGTGCACGCGGTCGTGACGGTGCAGTTCCTCGGCCTGTTCTTTGCGGTAGCGCAGCAGTTCATCCACGCGGACAGTCCGCCCGTTGCGCTCGACCTCCAGCGCATTGACGAAATCGGTATTCATTCCGCCGCTGCGCCAGATGATGCGCGCGTTTTCGCTCGCCCTGTCCACGATCGCCTGCCACTCCCGGGTCAGTTCGCGGTTGGGGTCGGTCCAGAGCCAGTCCATGTGGTCGAGCAGTACGAAACGCGAGATCTCGCCATCGTACCCCTCCAGAAACTTGCGGACCGTACCCGTATTCACGGAAACCGCCTCCGCCGCGCCGTCCTTGAGGCACTGGAAACCCTCGGGCTTGAGGTATTCGGGGCAACATGTCGGGGTATAGGCGCCGGTGAGATAGACGCGCCAGAAGTAGTTATCGTGCAGGGGCAGATGCCCGAAGACCGCATCGATGCAACCTTCCACAAAACCGACGATGCCGCCCTCATGGCCCTGCTCCACCGTCTCGCGCTGGCGTAACGGCACACCGAGCATGCTGAGGGTCATATCGCGGTCGATGAACCAGCGGACATAGCGATTCCAGAAGCGCTCGCGAATTTCCTCGTAATAGAGCCGGCGCTGTTCCTCGATGCATTCGCTCGCGAGGAGGGCGTCGATCCCATCCCGCAGCGCCGGTTTGAAGTCCAGGTAGCGGTTGATGATCCAGGCGAAGGCCCCGGAGGTCCCCCGGAAATAGAAGCTCTTCCCCGAGTGCGCCGGGTCGAAGAAGTCCCAGTTGCGATCCCAGTAGGCCTTCGCCGGTTCGGAAAGACCGGTTCGCAGGTGGTTGCGATACAGCCGCTGAAAGTCCGCCTTACGTCCCTTGCCGAAGACCTCGAAGAAGTCCTCGTAGTCCAGGGTGCGGATCCCGGCAAGCTTCAGTTCCAGCAGCGCGTTCTGCCGGTGGTTCATATCCACGGTATGCACGCGCCCCGCGCCCGCCAGCGCATAGTCCAGCGCGTTGCAGCCCGCGGAGGTAATGACCAGCACCGAGTCCGCGGGGGTGAGATCCAGCGCCTGCCGGTCGATGCGCGGGTCTTCCCAGCAGGTGTTGTAGACCAGATTGCTGGCGTGAATGCGGTTGAAACAGAACTGGCTCACGAACTGGCTTGGCATCATGTCGCTGGGTCCCGGGACGCGGTTGGGGAGTAAGACGGGGTCAGGGTACAACCCCTGCGTCAGAAGCGAATGAGCCGATGGTTAAAGGCGGGTGAATTCCGCTATTCGCCTTGCGCCTGCTTTTCTTGAAGCACCTTCTCCCGCGCCTCCGCGACCGCCTTGTGGAGGCGCTTTTTCACCTTGTTCACGAACCATTTCACCACGGGCACGCGCTCGTAGATGTACTCGCCCATGTCGAAGTAGTCGCGGTGGTAGATGATCTTGTCGCTTTCGCCGAATTTCAGGTGGGAGACGCCGTCGATGGTGAAGGGCTCGCCCTTGTTCAGGCCCTTGGTGGTGAGGGTCATGGTCCAGACGAGGACGTGGGTGTCGCGGTCGATGACTTCGTCGTGGTAGGTCCACCGGATGTCGGTGACGTACTGGTACATGGCCTCCATGTAGATCTTGAACTCGTTGAGGCCCTCCATGCGGTCGAGGGGGTCCTGGAACACCATGTTCTCGTCGTAGAGGCTGTCGAGGAGGTACAGGTTGTCGACGCGCACGTCGTCGTAGGCATTGCGGATGCGCTCGGAGCGCGATTCGGTGGTCGTGGTGGTTGTCATGGCGCCCTCCGTGGTGGCCAGCAGCAGGCCCAGGGTTAATGCGATGGTGTTCATGGGGTTGCGCGCTCCTCGGTTTCGGACCTCAACGCTTTGGGGGCGTTTTGGGCTATATCGCGCGTGGCGTCTTCCCGCGCAACCAGGTTCTCCCGCGCGACGACTTCGGATACCGGCCCGAGGCACATGGCCCAGAGCGCCCGGGTCAGTTCGGGGTCTTCCCAGGAACCGAGAAGCTCATCACCGTGGCGCACGGTCAGTCGGCCTTCGGGGTCGGCTTCAAAGTACAGGCGTTCGCCCCGGGAGAAGGGGCGGTCAAAGGCTTCGATGAAGTCCTTGCGCGGCTCCAGGCCGAGGTCCTTGAAGTGCTTCTTCCAGGAGAGCCGGATCCCGTGCGGGGGGACGCGTCGGTAGACCCCGTGAAACACGATAAGTTTGTGCGCGGCGGTGTCGATATGGCGTTCCAAGCGATCTTCCGGGGAAAGGCCGGCGTCGGCCGGTAGCGCGCGCTCGTCGACGTAGTGCGCGATCGCGTACGCGTCCATGCCAAGCGCGCGGCGCCGGTCCACGCCCGTGAGGGCCAGCGCGACGCCCTCCCGCTCCAGGCGCCGTTCAAATTCCACGCCGGTATGGGGCTCCAGGACGACCGCGGCCGCGCCGGAAACGAGCAGGGTGCAGAGAAAAAGCATCATCGCACGGCCTCCACTTCCAGGACAGGATGCGCCTCGCAGTCGGCCACCGCCGGCGCCATGAGGTAGTGGCCCACGTACCATTCCCTGCCGCCCCGGTACGCGAAGAGTTCCTCGCAGGCCATGAAGAAGATGCGCCAGCGCTGGGCCTGAACCCGCGCTTCGGCGGGAGAGAGGGTCTTTCGCAGAACGGCCTCCACGGCGTCCCGGTGCGCGTCCAGATTGTGGAGCCAGTCGCGGCAGGTGCGGGCGTAGTGTTCTCCGTTCACGGCCCAGCTTTCTTCCACGGAGAAGGGAACCGGAAGGGACTCGAAATATCGGAATGAGGGCATCATGCCGCCGCTGAAGAAGTGCCGCGCCATCCAGTCGCTGTCGCCACGATCCTCGTAATCGTAGGCATACGTGTCGTGGCAGAAGATGTGCACAAAAAGGCGTCCGCCGGGCTTGAGCCACCGCGCGATGCGATCCAGGAGCAGCACATGGTTGCGCACGTGCTCGAACATTTCCACCGACACAATCCGGTCGTAGAGGTCGTCGGGACGATACTGGTTGATGTCGGCGGTCTTCACCGTGACGTTTCCAAGCCCGCGAGCCGCTGCCAGCGCCTCGATTGTCTTTCGCTGCGGTGCGGAGTTCGAAACCGCCGTGATCCGGCTGTTGGGGTAGTGCTCGGCCATCCAGAGCGTAAGCGAGCCCCAACCACAGCCGAGCTCCAGGATATCCATGCCATCGGCCAGCCCCGCGCGCTCGCAGGTCAGGCGGAGCATGGCTTCCTCCGCGCTGTCGAGTGTGGCTTCCGGCGTGTCGTACCAGCAACAGCTGTACTTGCGGCGGGCGCCGAGCACGATCTCGAAGAACTCGGGGTCGACCTCGTAGTGCTGCTGGTTGGCCGCTTCCGTCGCGACTGCGATCGGTCGGTGCTCGGGCGCTCCGGGGCTTTCGCCCGCGGCGCGGCACTCAGTCAGGCGCCGCCCCAGCAGCCGGCGGATGCCGAAGCGGATTGCGGCGTCCGGCAGCCAGCCGAGTTCGGCGAGTCGAATGGGAAGTGACATGGTTTGTATCCTCATTTGCTGAAGCGTTGAAGCATGATATTCGGGTAAAGCGTGAGCCGGGGCGTGTGTTGGCGTATTCGAAACGCTATTCTCATTCTGCAGTTTCATCGTGCAAGGCTGGGAGCGCAGGCGTCCCCGCCTGCATCATGCGCCACCGGCGCATAGCGTGGTTTCAGTTGTTCCGGGTCTCGCGTTGAGCGCAATTACGTGCCGTGTGTCTTCATCGCACCTCCGGTGCGTTGCAGGCGGGGACGCCTGCGCTCCCAGCCTTTCTCGCTCTCGTCGCAGGGTCGGGGTATTGCATCTAGACGGCGGCATTGCTACGTGCCCGCAGAGAATTACGCATCTTCGCGTTCATTCGTGGTTCAACTGTTCTCGCGCGCCGGCATCACCGGGAAACACCGCGCTTATAGCGGCGCGCGGTAGCCCGGGCGCGCGAACACGAGCTGGGAGACGCCGGTGAGGTGTTCTTCAAAGCCCGCCTGGCAGTAGCACAGGTAGAAGTTCCACATGCGCCGGAAGGACTCGGAGTAGCCGAGACCGGCGATGTGGGACTCATTCGCCAGGAAGCGTTCGCGCCACTTGGCAAGCGTTTTTGCGTAGTGCGGGGTCATGTCATCGAGTTTGATCAGCGCCAGGTCGGAGTGTTTCGTGGCGACGTTGCACAGCGTGGTGTGCGAGGGCAGGCACCCGCCCGGGAATATGTAACGTTTGATGAAGTCTACATTCCGGCGGGCGAAATTGTACTGCTGGTCGCGGATCGTAATCGCTTGGAGGCCGAGCAGGCCGTCTTTCTGAAGGAGGCGCATGCACTGCTTGAAGAAGGTCGGGTAGTATTGGTGACCCACCGCCTCGATCATCTCTATCGAAGCGATTTTGCTGTAGGCGCCGCGTACATCGCGGTAGTCGCAGAATTTTGCGGTGACCCGGCCTTCGAGCCCCTCTTCGCGGATGCGCTCCTGAGTCTTTGCGAGCTGCTCCCGGCTGATGGTTACCGTCGTGACCCGGCAGCCGTACTTTCGGGCCGCGTGGCAGGCGAATCCGCCCCAGCCGCTGCCGATCTCCAGCAGATGGTCATTTTCTTGCAGGCGCAGTTTCTGGCAGAGCCGGTCGAACTTGTTGATGCTTGCCTGCGCCAGGGAATCGGCGTCGCTCTCGAAATAGCCGCTGGAATAGGCCATCGTCTCGTCCAGGAAGGTCTGGAAGAAATCATTGCCGAGATCGTAGTGCGCGGCGATATTCCGCCGGCTGCCGCTCCGGCTGTTCTTGTTGAAGGCGTGGTACAGCTTGAGCAGCGGGGCCTGCAACGCGCTCATCCGCTTGTCCATGGCCTCGAAGGTGGCGGCGTTGCGCGCCAGAATGCGGCACAGGCCGGCCAGGTCGTCCGTGGCCCAGTCGCCATCCATGTAGGACTCCGCCGCGCCGATGGAGCCGCCCATGGCGATGCGGGAGTAGAAGCGCGGATGGTAGACGCGCACGCTCGCCGAAATTGGAAAGCTCTCGCTGAACCGGCCAAAGGTGTGGGTCTCCCTCGGATCGGTCAGCACCAGGACGCCCTCTTCCAGTCCGGAAAGGCGCCGCAACACGATACGCCGGCACAGGGAGTCGCATTTCGCGGTCTCGGAGGCCATCGCTTCGAGGGGGGCGGTGTCAAAGGCCGAGTATTTCATAAGCGGTTTCCGTTTTCCAGTGGTTTCTCTTGTTTCGGGTGCGGTTGAAAAGGTACGCCTTTCCACCACAGGCGCACGGCCTGGGCGTAGATGGCGACGAATACACGCAAGGTCATGAGCGGATAGGCCAGCAGCGCTCCGGCCAGCCGGGGCGTTCCCCAGGAGCGGCGTTCGAGAAACATGCCCGCCCCGAACACGGCCGCGCCGTCCTGCTCATTCTGCAGCTCCACCTCGAGCGCGCCGCCGGGTTCGTTGAGCTTGCAGCGGTAGGCCTGGTTCATCGGCATGAACGGGGACACATGGAAGGCCTTGGCGCAGCGGTAGGCGCTGTTGGCGTCGCGGCACACTTCGCCGGGCCAGAGGTACACGTGGCGCTCGTTCCAGGGGGTGTTGTGCACCTCCGCGAGCACGTGTTCGACCCGTTCGCCCGCCGCGTCGTAGCAGTAGTACAGCGAAATCGGGTTCATGTAGAAGCCGAAATAGCGCAGGTGCGTCAGCAGAGCGATTGGGCCTCCCGGGCGCTCGCCGGTCATCTGCTGCACCGTATCGCGCACGCAGTCGGCCAGCGGGCGAGCGGGATCGCCAAAGTGGTCCTTGCGCCGGAGCCACGCGATGGTGGGGAAGCGGTGCGACCAGGCAAGGCGATGGCGGAAGGCCTCGTCGAGACGGTCCAGGTCCAGCCAGACCATGAACAGGCGGTAATGGAAGGCGTGGGAAACGGGCGTGTATCGCGCGTGCCAGACGGTTCCGGTGTACAGGGCGGCGTTCATTGCAGTTCTCCCCTTCCGAACCAGGCGCAGGCCTGCAGCGCGCTCTTGACGCCGTCCTCGTGGAAGCCGTAGCCCCAGTAGGCCCCGCAGTAGTGCGTGCGGTTGACGCCGCTGATCTCCGCGTGGCGTTGCTGCGCCGCGACCGCCGCCGCGCTGTACGCCGGGTGGCTGTAGGAGAAACGGCCCAGACGCGCGGATTCCGCGATGGCGTCGGTCTGATTCAGCGACACCAGATAGTCGGACTGCGCGTCCAGTGACTGGAGGCGGTTCATGTGGTAGGTGAGGTGCGCGCGGTGGCCGGTTCCCGGCTCCATGCGGTAGTTCCAGCTGGCCCAGGCGTTGCGCCGGCCCGGGAGCACGGCGGTGTCCGTATGCAGGACGACATCGTTGGGCTGGTAGGGGATGGCCCCGAGAATATCGCGCTCCGCATCGCTGGGGTCGCTCAGTACCCGCAGCGCCTGATCGCTGTGGAGCGCCAGCACCACGTGATCGAAGCGCTGTTTTTCCCCATCCGGCAGGGAGAGCGCGACGTGGTCTTCGTTCCGCGTTACATTGCGCACCGGCGAATTCGTGTAGACGCGATCCCGGAAGCCGGCGATCAGCGGTGCGATGTAGTTGCGCGAGCCGCCCGTGATCACCCGCCACTGCGGGCGGTCGAGGAGGTTCATGAGGCCGTGGTTCTTGAAGAAATGCAGGAAGTAGCGCGCCGGGAGATCCGCCACATCGCCGCAGCCCGCGGACCAGATGGCGGAGATCATCGGGACCAGGTAGCGGTCCAGAAAGGTCCGGGAGTAGCGCCCGTCCTCAAAAAACGCCGAGAGCGCGCGCCCATCCTCGCATTGTTCAAGGAAGCGGGGGCCGTGCTTACTGAAACGAGCGATATCCCAGAGCATGCGGTAGAACGATGGGCTCAGCGCGTTCCTGCGGTAGGCGAACAATCCGCTCAGCCGGGGTGCGGCATAGGCGAATCCGGTTGCCGGGTCGGAAAGCGCGAAGGACATGTCGCTCGGTTGTGTGGCGACATTGAGCTTGTCCAGCAGCCGGATGAAGTTCGGATAGGTCCAGTCGTTATAGACAATGAAGCCCGTGTCGACGGCATGGGTGCGCGCGCCCTCCGGGACGTCCACCGTGTGTGTGTGGCCGCCCATATAGTCGTTCGCCTCAAATACCGAGACCTCCCCCAGCTTCTGCAGCTGGTACGCCGCAACAAGCCCTGAAATTCCGCCGCCGACAATGGCAATCCGCATTCCACACACCCTTTCCAAATCCCACGCGTCGAACACGCTTGTCTGTACGATACCATGTTGTCTAGCTTTTGTCAAATAGAATCTGGACACGACGGCCGTTCCATGGTAGACTGCATTCAGGAAAATGCGGTTCAAACCAGCGCCTTCGTGTCGTTGCGCGCTCCGTGAGGAATCCCCATGCATTGGACTCTGTTACTTCTCGGATTGGTGACAAGCGGCGAAGCAAAGCCCCTGGAGACACCCGTGTTCGAACAACCCAGCGAGCGAGACCGCGTATTGTTCCAGTTTGAAGATGACGCACGGGCGTGGCGCATTATTGACGACGGTGTGATGGGTGGCGTGTCCCGGGGAAACTGGGGCGTGGAGGAAGGCCGGGGCGTATTTTGGGGAACGCTGTCGCTGGATAATAACGGTGGCTTTTCGTCGGTCCGGTCCGCGCCGCTGGCGGAGTCGCCATCTGGCGCGACGGGATTCCGGCTGCGGGTGAAGGGGGACGGGCGCACGTACCAGTTTCGGGTCCGGACGGACCCCAATTTCGACGGGATCGCGTACCGCGCCGAATTCACGACCCGGGCGGGCGAATGGCAGCAGATTGCGTTGCCGCTGGAAGCGTTTCAGGCGGTGTTTCGCGGCCGGGTGCTGCGTGATCAGCCGCCGCTTACCGGCGCGGATGCGGTTACGGTTGGTTTTCTGCTGGCGGACAAGCAGCCGGGCGCTTTCCGGCTGGAAGTGGACAGGATCGAGGCCATCTACCCGAAATCAGGCGATTAGCTCCGGCACCACATTTCCGAACACGTCGGTGAGCCGGAAATCGCGGCCCTGGTAGTGGTAGGTGAGCCGTTCGTGGTCCATGCCCATCAGGTGCAGTATGGTGGCCTGCATGTCGTGCACGTGGATCGGGCGTTCGGTGATGTGGAAGCCCAGTTCATCGGTGGCGCCGATGGTGTGGCCGGCCCGGACGCCGCCGCCCGCCATCCACATGGTGAAGGCCTGGGGATGGTGGTCGCGGCCCATGCTGCGGCCGAGCGCGGCGATGGACTCGACCATGGGAGTGCGCCCGAATTCGCCGCCCCATATCACGAGGGTCTCATCGAGTAGGCCGCGGCGCTTCAGGTCCTTGATGAGCGCGGCCATGGCCTGATCGGTTTCTTTGCACTTCTGCTTGAGGCCGCCGGCGACATCGCTGTGGTGGTCCCAGCTTCCGTGGTAGACGTTTACGAAGCGGACACCGCGTTCGACCATGCGGCGCGCCAAGAGGCAGTTGTTGGCGAAGGAGGGCTTGCCAATCTCCGCGCCGTAAAGCGCGAGGGTTTCTTCCGACTCCTGGGAGAGGTCGATCAGGTCTGGCGCGCTGGTCTGCATTTTGTAGGCCATTTCGTAGGCGTTGATGCGGGCCGTAATCTCGGGATCGGCCAGCGCGTCGAAGCGGTGCGCGTTCAGGCGGTTGATGAGGTCGATGCTGTTGCGCTGGAGCTGCGCGTTGACGCCCTGCGGGCTGTGCACGTTCAGGATGGGGCTGCCCTGGCTGCGGAAGGGGACGCCCTGGTACTCCGTGGGGAGGAAACCGCAGCCCCAGTTGTGCGCGCCGGCGCTCGTGCCCGCGCCCGATTGCAGGACCACGAAGCCGGGGAGGTCGTCGGCCAGGCTGCCGAGGCCGTAGCTTGCCCAGGCGCCCAGGCAGGGGCGGCCCTGAAGCGGGGATCCGGTGTTCATAAACAGCTGCGCCGGGGCGTGGTTGAACTGGTCGGTGTGGACCGACTTCACGATGGCGAGATCGTCGGCGACCGACGCGAGGTGGGGCAGCAGTTCGGAGAGTTCCGCTCCGGACTGGCCGTGCTTCGAAAAGGCGAAGCGGGAGGACATCAGCGCGGCGTCGGGCTGGATGAAGGCGTAGCGCTGGTCCTTGACCACGTCGGCGGGAATCGGCTTGCCATCGTACTTTTCCAGCACGGGCTTGTAGTCGAAAAGGTCGAGCTGGCTCGGCGCGCCTTCCATGAAAAGGTAAATAACGTGCTTCACGCGGGTGCCGAAGTGCGACGGTTTCGGCGCAAGCGGGCCGGGGCTTGCGGCCGCGGCGGCCGGTGCGGCGCGCGAGCAGAGCAGGGACGCCAGGGCGATTTTGCCGAGGCCGACGCCGCATTCCCGGAAGAAATGGCGGCGGGTGGTCTGTTGCAGGGGGTTGGCCGGGCTTTCGTGCTTCGATTGCATGCGTACTACCCTCGGGTTATCGTCTCGTCCAGGTTCAACACGGCGCGGCAGAGCAGGGTCCAGGCGGCGGCCTCGATGTCCTGGGGGCCGGTTCCTTCACGGCCGGTCAGGGCGCGCACCTGGTCCGCGGGCTCCTCGGCGAGCAGGGCCCGCTGCGTATCGAGCCAGGCGAGCATGGTTTCCACCTCCACGGTGTCCGGCTCGCGCGCGAGGCAGCGCAGGAAGAGCGCGCGGAGGCGTTGTTCCGGCCCGGCGGGCGCCTCCGCCAGGAGGCTTTCCGCCATGGCGCGCGCGGATTCCATGAAGACCTCGTCATTGAGGAGCGTCAGCGCCTGCATGGGGGTGTTGGTCCGCAGCCGGCGCACACAGGTCATGTCCCGCGCGGGCGCGTCGAAGACGGCGGCGGTGGGATAGGTGAGCATCCGCTTCCAGTAGGTATACATACCGCGCCGCTTTCGGGCGGGGCCTTCATCCGTATGCCACTTGAAGCCGCCGTAGACCATTTCCAGCAGGCCCTCGGGCAGGGGCGGAAAGACGCTCGGCCCGCCGATTTCGGGGTTCAGCGATCCGCTCGCCGCCAGGGCGATATCGCGCACGAACTCCGCGTCCACGCGAAACCGCGGCGCGCGCGCCAGGTAAATATTCTCGGGGTCGATGGCGCGGTGTTCGGGCTGGATGCGCGCGGACTGCCGGTAGGCCGCCGAGGTCACCATCAGCCGGACCATGTCTTTGGTCGACCAGCCGCGCCGCACGAATTCGACCGCGAGCCAGTCAAGCAATTCCGGGTGGCTCGGCGCCTCACCCTGGATGCCGAAGTCTTCCGCCGTGCGGACGAGGCCGCGTCCGAAGAATTGCTGCCAGAGCCGGTTCATGGTGACGCGCGCGGTGAGCGGGTTATCCTCGCTGACGATCCAGCGCGCGAGGGTGAGGCGGTTGCGCGGGGCGAACGCGGGCAGCGGGGGCAGCACTTCGGGCACATCCGGTTGCACGGCGTCCTTCGGGCTCAGGAACTCGCCGCGGTGGTGGATGCGCGTCACCCGCGGCGCTTCGCGCTCTTCCAACGCGAGCGTGGTGGGGAGTTGTGGCATTTCCTTTTGAAGTTTCGCGATCTCCGCGTGCGCCTCCGCAAGCAACGGGGTATGCTCCAGGAAATACTGGCGGACCCGCGCATCGGCCTCCGGATCCGGGGCGCCCGCCAGGAGCGATTCCTCGATGGGCGCCGTGACGCCCGAGGCCACGGGCGCGGGGCTACCCGTGCCGGAGAGCCGGAATCGCCCGATCGTGTGCTGGTGGATGTACTTCTGCTCCAGCGTGATGTGGAACAGGGTCCCGCCGGGAAAGCCGGCTGGCTGATCGAATGTGAACACCGCCGCGTGCGGCTTGCCCTCGCCGCCCTTGATTGACCAGCCCGTGTCCGCGCGGCCGTCGAGGGCCTTTTCCGCCGTCTTTTCGCCGTCCGCAAAGCTCTGTGTGGCGCGCGCGACTGTGACGGGGACCTTCGCGTCGGGATCGTTCCAGGGCGCCGCGCTGATCTTGACCTCGGTCAGCAGGAAATCGCCCTCGGCGAGGATGACGCCCCTTCCGGGCCCGCCGCCGGGCAGGCTATTGTGGGGGAGCACCTCCAGGCGCAACCCGGTGATCCGCTCCGCATCCGTGCGCATGGCCAGGTGATACACATCGTTGTTCGGCAGGTCGCCCGCCGCGAGGATGGAGTTGTCCGCCAGACGGGTCAACGTGGTGCGCTTCTCCGCCGTCATCTCCACAGGATACAGGTCCGTCCAGGGGCGCGCTTTTGCCGCGACCTCGGCTTTCCAGGCGGCGAACTCCGCCTCCAGGCGCGCCGCGCGGCGTTCCTCTTCGGAGCGGGTATCCGCGCCGTCCGCCGCTTCCGCCTCTTCGAGTGGGAAGCGGCTCTCCAGGGCGTCCTTGAGGGCCTGGATCCGCGCGCGCTGTTCCTCGCGCCGCGCCTCGATGGCGGGGTCGGGCACGGTCAGCGTGACGTCGTCCGTGTTGTTCAGGAAGGCGAAGAGCTGAAAGTACTCCCGTTGTGTGATGGGGTCGTACTTGTGGGTGTGGCACTGCGCGCAGCTCATGGTAAGGCCAAGCAGGGCGGTGGAGATGGTGTTGGTGCGGTCGACGACATTGAGGTAACGGAATTCCTCCACATCGATGCCGCCCTCTTCGTTGAGCATCTCGTTGCGGAAGAAACCGGTGGCGATGCGCTGATCCAGCGTGGGCGAGGGGAGCATGTCGCCCGCCATCTGCTCAATCACGAAGCGATCGAAGGGCATGTCCGCGTTGAAGGCGTTGATGACCCAGTCGCGGTACGGCCAGACGCTGCGGGGGCGGTCCTTTTCGTAGCCGTTGGTGTCGGCGTAGCGGGCGATGTCCAGCCAGCCGATGGCCATGCGCTCGCCGTAGTGGGGGGAGGCCAGGAAGCGCTCGACCAGGGCTTCCCAGGCGTCGGGGCGATCATCGGCCAGGAAGGCTTGCACTTCGGTCGGTGTGGGGGGCAGACCGCGCAGATCGAGGCTCAGGCGGCGGATGAGGGTGTTGCGATCGGCCTCGGGCGAGGGGGAGAGGCCTTGTTTTTCCATCGCGCGCAGCAGAAAGGCATCGATAGGGTTGTGGCCCCAGGTCACGCCGGTTTCCGGGGACGCGGATTGCTCCGGGGCTTCGAAGGACCAGAATGCGGGCACCGTGCCGGCGTCGGGTTGCGTGGGCCCGCCCGAGCCGAAGGGCGCGCCCGCGTCCACCCAGGCCTTCAGGACCGCGATGTCCTCCGGCGGCACGGCGGGTCCCTTGGGGGGCATGCGCACGGCGTCGTCGGTCGCCAGAATGCGCTCAATCAGCGGAACCTTGCCGTCCGCGCCTGGGTCCACGATCGAATGAAGCGAGTCGCCGCCCTGGCGGGCGTCGGCCTCATTGCTCATGCGGAGGCCGCCCTTTCGGTCATTGGGCCCGTGACACGCGTAGCAGTGTTTTTCCAGGATGGGCTGGACCTGGCCGGTGTAGGCGGGGGGATCGGCCAGGGCGCCGGCGGCGCCGAGGCATGCCACCATGGCGATCAGGGCGCCGAGACCGCGTCGGTGTGGCTGGTGGAATTTCAAAAAGAACAGGTCCATGCTACTATCCGTCGTTTTCTCGATACTCTTGCGGGATTTCCCGGCGCGAATCAGCACACGCGATTGAAGTGTGCGGAATAATCCGTGTTGCGCACGCGATCACAGCTTGCTGCGATGCCCGTTCGGTGCGTATCAAATCTCCACCACACTTCCCCTGGGCGTTGCCCAGGGCTCGAAGCTGCATTGGCCCTTCGGGCCGGAAGAACGGGGATTTTGGGTCCACTGCATTCATCACCGACGTGTTTTGAATCGACCCGCCACTTACGTTCGTTCGCGGTTCGACTTTGTTTGTTTAAGCCTAACGCTCTCCTGTGGGAAATCGCTCAGTCTGCCCGGGTCAACTCAAGTATACCCAGAATAGCAGAATGAGCGCGGAGCTTCCCAACTCCGAGTCCGCGCCGCGGAAGAGAAACGGCCCGCAGCCAGCGTTTACTGGCGGCGGGCCGGAGCAGCCTGGCTTCCGGGGGCTAGAGTGTCAGGCCGAAGAAGCTGAGGAAGGTCACAATCGCGGCAAACAGATCCACGAACTGGATAATGTCCGCGAGAATGGCCAGAAACTGGTCAAAAATATTCATGGGATGGTCAAGCTCCTCTGGGTATGTGGCTGGGCCACGGTTCGGGCCTCGGGCCCGCTTAGATTGCGTCACGCTGGCCGGCGGGCCCTCCGGGTCCGCCAGCGCCGCCATGGTAGCAGCATGCGTGGGGTGTTTTCACATGTTATACGGTGGAGTTTTCGGCGCGTGTGCAGAAAAGAATCGCCGCGATGACACCGGGTATCCAGCCGGCCAGCCAGAGGATGAAGGTGAGCAGGATCGGGCCGAGGCCCTTGTCGTAGACCGCCGCGGGCGGGAGCAATATGCAGACCAGGGTGCGTAGAAAGCTCATGGGAAGTCTCCTGTTGGTTGCCGGCGTCCATGCTAACGCGGGAAGCGGGCGCGCTACAAGCCGGGCGGCGGGGAGGCGCAACCAGCGCGGCTTTGTTATACTCCGCGCATCATGAACACCCCGCTGGTCTTTGTAATTGTCATCAACTGGAACGGGCGGCAGCACCTGGAGGCGTGCTTCGCCTCGCTGCTCGACGCCGCGTGGGAAAACGCGGTCTATCTTCTCGTGGACAATGCGAGCACGGACGGGTCGGTCGCGTTTGTTGAGGAACGGTTTGGCCCCGATCCGCGGGTGCGCGTCCTCGCCCTGTCCGAAAACCGGGGCTGGTCGGGGGGTAACAACGCGGGCATCGAAGCGGCGTTGATGGCGGGCGCGGACTATATATTCCTGCTGAACAACGACACGGCGACGGCGCCCGAGGCAATTCCGGTGCTGGTGGAGCGGATGGAAGGCAATCCGGCGCTGGGCGCGCTGGCGCCGCGCATGCTGATGTTTGATCAGCCGGAGATTCTCAATTCCACGGGCCTCCGGCTCTCGATAGTCGGAGCGGCGTGGGACATCGGGATCGGGCGCTTCGACGGGCCGCGTTGGCGTGCGGACGGGCCGGTCGCCGGGGTGTGCGGCGGCGCGATGTTTCTGCGCGCAGCGGCGGTCCGCGATGCGGGGTTGCTCCCGGAGGATTTCGAGATCTATCTGGATGATCTGGATCTCTGCCTGCGGATCTGGAATGCGGGGTGGCGTATCGAGCAATGTGCGGGCGCGGTGGTGCGCCACAAATACAGCGCCACGATGGGGGCGGGTCGCCAGGCGCGGCGGAAGTACTACCTGAACACCCGCAATCGCTTCCGGATCGTGCTGCGCCACTTTCCCGCGCGGGCGCTGCTCCTGGCGCTGGCCTGTATTGCGGTGGGGGAGGCGCGTGCGATGGGCCGGGCCGCGCAATCGGGCGCGTTGTGGCGTATTCCCGCGCACCTGCGGGCGTGGGGCGCGGCGCTGGCGTATTGGCCGATCGCGCGGCGTTTCCGGAAGTCGCGGGTGGGCACGGGTGCGGCGGCGTTCTGGCCGCTGGTTGCGCGGCGGCCGTGGTTTTGCCCGGAGCTCATGCTTCCGCGCGATGGCTGGTATCCGCCGGTTGTCTGGCGCGGCGCTGTGGTGCGCCCCATTGCGCCCCGCGCGGAAGTGGAGGTTCCGGCGGGCGCATTGCAGGTCTTGCTGGTGAATTGCTATCCTGCCGCTGGCGAGGCGCGTGTTCGCCTGTTGCAGGGAGACGCCCTGATCGGAGAGCTTGCCGCCAGCGATGCGGCGGAGGGGCGGTTTGCCGTGGAGGCGGGCGCATTGACGATTATCGCCGTTTCGACATTTCTCCTGGAAGATACCGGCGCAACCGCCGACGCCGGGGCCTGGCTGCGGCTGGCGTGCAACGGCGTTGAGTTGCCCCGCTGACCCACCGCGGATGAGTTACGGATGTCGCGTGAAACCAACCTGAGCCAATACGCCGTCGCGCTGCGCGTGCTGGGCGCGGTGGCCATTATTGTTCTTGCGGGCGTCGCGGGGATGTTCTTTGGTCGCGTTACCGCGCCCAATCTTCTGCCTTCGGGAACGGGAAGCCCCGTGTCGGGCGGCGCGGGACCGGCCGATCCCGCGATCCCGACGCCCGTCCAAACCGCCGAAGCCCAACCCGAGCTTCCACCGGATCCGCCGCCGATCCTGCTGCACCTGGGCATCGGCGCCGACAGCCCCTGGAGCGTCATCGAGGCGGAGGCAGCCTATGCCGCCGGGATTGGCCTGCACCGCTACATGGTTCCCGCGCGCCTGGCCTGGGACGAAAACGTCGGCCAGACGGGCGTGAACGACATGATCGAGCGCATTGTTGGCGTGGATCCCGCCGCATCGTTTGTGCTCCAGTTGGACTTGAATCCACCGTCTGCCTGGTTCGAAAGCCACCCGGAAGCGCGCATGGGCGGCGTGTTGGGAGATGCGCCGTATCCCTCGCCCGCATCCCCCGCGTGGCTGGACGGCGCCCGCACGGCGATTGACCGGCTGCGGGCGGAGCTGGAGACCGGCGGCGAGGCGGCGCGCGTGTCTGGCTTTGCCCTGTATGGCCTGCTGTCCGGCGCGTGGCAGCGCGGCCCCGAACCGGATGCCTCCGAGGTGAATGCGGAAGCCTTCCGGGCTTGGCTCGCGCGGGCGTACGCGGATGACGCGGCGCTGGCCAAGGCGTGGGGGGTGGACGGCGCGACGCGGGCGGAGGCGCCGATCCCGGAGAATCCCGTGGCCGCGCCGCCGGCGGTGTTTTACGCGTTGGGCGCGAACCGCCCCGTGATGGACTATCGGCGTTTCGCCGCGGAGTCGGTGGCGGACGCCATAGGCGCGATTGCCGGGCATATCCGCGAGAGCGCGGGCAATGCCGTAAGCATCTGGGCAAACTACGGCCATACCTTCGAGCGCGGCGGACCCGCCGACGGGCACCTGGCCCTCACTGCGCTGCTCGACAGCGATGTGGATGGGTTTATCTCGCCCGTCAGCCTGGTAAACCGCGGTATCGGCGGAACGGGCGGCTTTCTGGGGGCGGCGGACAGCGCCCGCGCCCACGGCAAGAGCTGGATTCTTGTCGACGACACGCGAACGGGGGTTGCCTGGAACCCGGAGACGGGGCAGGTCGAGCAGATGCGCGGCCTGCGCGCGGAGGATGTCCACCAGGTGCAGCGGCGCAATTTCAGCCTGGCGGCCCTGCGCGGCATGACGCTGGTCTGGTCGGACCCGGAGGGGGAGGGCTTCCTGCATGACGACCGTCAATGGGAAGTGTTTGGGCGGTTGTACGAGATTTATCGGGACATCGGGTCGACGCCGGGCGAGCCGCCCGCCGCGCTTCCTTCTCCCACGGTGCAGGTAGTGGTTGACGAGCGGTCGCAATTCCTGTTGCGGCCCGAG
The DNA here is from genome assembly GCA_019637335.1 of Candidatus Hydrogenedentota bacterium. Classification (NCBI taxonomy): domain Bacteria; kingdom Pseudomonadati; phylum Candidatus Hydrogenedentota; species Candidatus Hydrogenedentota bacterium. The sequence goes on from JAHBVV010000010.1 coordinate 23,541, forward strand.
GCGGGCGTGGAGGCGCACCTGCACGCCAACCGTGATGCCCTGCTCCAGTCCGGCGCGAGCGTGGCCTTCAACCTGCTGGACGACGTACTGGACGGGCGCACGATGCCGGCGCCGGTGTATGTGTTCTTGAACGCGTACCAGCTTGCGGCGGCGGACGTGAAGCGGCTGCACGCGCGCTTCGCCGAGGAAAAGGCGACGGCGATCTGGGTCTATGCGCCGGGTTATCTTGACGTGACGATGAACCGGAACAATGTGCGGGACACGGTGGGGATGGAAATCAAGGAGTTCGATGGGCCCGCGCCGGGCGGTTCCGTGTACGCGCTGAGCGGGGGACAGTGGATCGGCGCCGGGCAGGCTTTCGGAGATCCGCGGCTCCTGCAGCCGCTGTTCTACATCGACGACCCCGAAGCGGATGTGCTGGCGAACTACCAGACCGGCGAGAAGCCGAGCGTGGCCATTCGCACGATGGAAGAGGGCTGGACTTCGGTGTATGTGGCGGAACCACGCCTTTCCGCGCCGCTCGTCCGAGAGATTCTCCGGATTCTGGAGCAACCGCTGTACTTCCGGCCCGGCCGCGAGCGTTTTTTTGACACGACTATCGTCGCGCCCGGGCTACTTGCGGTGCACGCCGCGGAATCCGGGGAGCGCATTGTAAATGCCGGGGGCATTTACGATATCGTGGACCTGTTCGACTCCAGCATCGGCTGGCCGCAGAAGGAAAGCTTCGTGCACAGCTTCAAGAAGGGCGAAACGCGGCTTTTCGAGCTTGCGGCCCCGTAGGCCGTTCGGTTGCGGAGGGTCGGGCCCTGTCCGCGCCGCGGGCGGCACAACGAATTGGAAGGCAGCAGCGAACCCATGAGCAGCACCGCGCCAGCGCGCCCCAGCGCGTTTCACGTCATGACGAAGCCGTCGGGGCCGCTGTGCAATATCGACTGCAAGTATTGCTTCTACCTCGAGAAGACGAAGCTCTTTCCGGACCAGAAGCACTGGCGCATGCCCGACGACGTGCTGGAGCGGTATATCCGGGATTACATCGAAGCGCAGGATACGCCGGAGATCCAGTTTGCCTGGCAGGGGGGCGAGCCCACCGTGCTGGGGGTGGATTACTTCGAGCGGGTGGTCGAATTGCAGGCGAAATACGCGAACGGCAAGGCCATCGCGAATGCCTTCCAGACCAACGGCACCCTGTTGAATGATCGCTGGGGCGAATTTCTGCACCGGAACAACTTCCTGGTGGGGCTGTCGATTGACGGGCCGCAGAAGATCCACGACGCGTATCGGGTGGACAAGCAGGGGAAGCCGACCTTCCACAAGGTCAAGCGCGGGCTGGACATTCTCAAGAAGCACCGGGTGGAGTTCAACACGCTCACCTGCGTGAACCGGAAGAACGCGACACAGGCGTTGGAGGTGTACCGGTTCCTTCGCGACGAGGGCAGCGGCCACATGCAGTTCATCCCCATCGTGGAGCGGCGCGGGCAGGATTGTGGCAGCCAGGACCTGGAATTGGTGTTGCCGAGCTCGCCCATGGAGGCGAAGGTGACGCCCTGGTCGGTGCGGCCGGATGAATTTGGCGAATTCCTGTGCGCCATCTTCGACGAGTGGGTCAGGCATGATGTGGGCCGGGTGTTTGTGCAGACCTTCGAGGTGTCGCTGATGGCCTGGATGGGCCTGGAGCCGAACCTCTGCATCTTCCAGAAGGAATGTGGGCTTGGGCTGGCCCTGGAACACACCGGCGACCTGTATTCCTGCGATCACTTCGTGTATCCCGAGCACCAGCTGGGCAATATCATGGAGACGCCGCTTGGTGAGATGGTGTATTCCGAGAAGCAGCGACAGTTCGGGAAGGACAAGCTGGAGACCCTTCCGCAGTACTGCCTCGACTGCGATGTGCGCTTCATCTGCAACGGCGACTGTCCGAAGCACCGCTTCATCAATACCCCCGACGGGGAGCCCGGGCTGAGTTACCTCTGTTCCGGGTACAAGCGTTTTTTCCACCACATCGACCCGTATATGAAGTTCATGGCCGGCGAGCTGCGCGCGCGGCGTCCCGCCACCAACGTGATGGCATGGGTGCGGCGGCAGGACTATGCAAAGGAGGGCAAGCAGGGCCCCGGGCCGAATGACCCGTGCCTCTGCGGGAGCAACCGGAAGTATAAGAAATGCTGCGGGCGCTAAAGGGGGACTGCTTCCCGAGCCGCATCCAGCTCCGTCGCGCAAGCGTGGAACGATCAGCTTCGATGCGAGGGTAGCTGTACCCCAAGAAGAGCCACATAGTTGGCACTGAGCTTTCTGAAGAGGAGGCCGGTGGCGAGGCAGTCGAATACAGCAAGCAATTGCGTTAGAATAAAACGTGCCTGACTGAGGTAATTGCAGCGATTTGTTACAATGATCGGGTAGTCGTATGGACTGGGAAGATAGAATTTCCGTTGACCCGCGTGTGCTGGTCGGTAAGCCGGTGATTCGCGGGACGCGCCTCGCTGTTGCTTTTGTCGTTGAGTTGCTTGCGGAGGGCTGGTCTGAGCAGCAGATCATTGAGAATTACCCCGGAGTGTCTCACGAAGACATCCTGGCTTGTCTGCGTTACGCGCGTGCGTGATGTTCGACATATCATAATGGTGGCAGCGATCGGGATAAGCCGGACTAGATGCCCCGGCGCTTCAGGAGGGCCGTGAGATGGAAGCATTAACCCTGTTGGGGTCGCTTTTTGGCCTGGGTTTTGTCTCGGGCATCAATCTCTATGCGACCGTGCTCACGGTTGGGCTGATCACGAAAATCGGGCTGGTTGACCTGCCGGAGCGGCTTGCGCCGCTGGAGGTGCTGGGGCACCCGACCGTGTTGATGGCCGCGGGGGTGTTGTTTGCGATCGAGTTTGTGGCCGACAAGATCCCGTGGGTCGATTCCACGTGGGACGGCGTGCATACGCTGGTGCGTCCGGTGGGCGCGGCGGTGATGGGGGGCTACGCATTGACGGGGGCCGATCCCGCGACGCAGACGGCGCTCGCGCTCGCGTGCGGGGGCGTGGCGCTGACAAGCCACACCACCAAGGCCAGCACGCGCGTGGTGGCGAACGCCAGCCCCGAGCCGTTTTCCAATTCGTTCCTGAGCATTTTTGAGGACGTGATCGTGGTGGTGGGCGCGGTTCTGACGTTTCTGCTGCCAGTGATTATGCTTGGGCTGGTGGTGGTGTTTCTGCTGGTCTTTATCTGGCTCTCCCCAAAGTTCTACCGCGTGCTGCGCGGGGCTTTCGGCCGGGTCCGGGGCGTGTTTCGGGGCCGGCGGGGAAAGTTGACCATTGACAGTTGACAGTAGGCTTCAGGCTTTAGGGACTACAGGGACTACAGGGACTACAGATACGGCAGGGAGAGTTGGATGGCGACGCTTATTCATCAGGTTTGGATTGATGCGCCGGTGGCGACGGTGTATGGCGCGCTGGCGACGGCGGAGGGCCTGGGGCGCTGGTGGGCGCCCCACACGTCGGAGGAGACCGACGCGGGCCTGGTGCTGGCGCACAGCCCGGGGAAGGAGCACGGCGATGTGCGGATGCGCGTGGCCGAGCTCGTTCCGTTTAAGCGCGTGGAATGGGAGATTATCAGCACGCACCCGCCGGAGAGTCCGGCCTCGGCCTGGACCGGGACGCGGATTTCCTTTGACCTGGAGGAGCGGCCGAGTCCGGGGCACTGGATGGGCATGCAGAACGGCGGGATGCCGATGGCCGTCCTGAATTTCCGGCACGCGGGATGGGACGCAGACAGCCCGTTCTATGGGTTCTGCAACTACGCCTGGGGCGTCACCCTCGACATGTTGCGGCAGTGGTGCGAGTCGCAGCAGTCCAAGGGGTGAGAGCGGCCGCGAAAGATCGCACAAAGTGCAAAGCGAAATGAACCTTTGCGATTGTGAATTGGCCCCGGTCCGCCTTGCATTCCGTTTTTTGGGACGCAGGGATTCTATTCCGGGCCAGGCATGCCCGTCGAAACCCGAAGCGGGCGTTGCCGCAGGCAGGAATGCCCGCGATCCTTTTGTCGCGCCTCCTCGCAATTTGCGGGAGCGCATGAAACTATACCTGCTCGCCGCATTAGACGACTAAAACGTTACCATTTTCTCTACGACAGCATCGTTTGCCCGCCGGTTACGGGTAGGGCCTGGCCGGTTTCGTATTGCTGCTGCACGAGGTACACAATCGCGCGGAGCACGTCGGGCCCGGTGCAGCCGCGGCCCATGGGGACTTTGGCCTCGTAGAAGTGCTTTACGTCGTCAATCGTCCTGGCGCCGGGGACCTTGCCGGAGTGGAGGTATTGCACGAAGAGGCCGGTTTCGGGGTCGGACCAGAGGGGGCCGTCGAAGAAGTTGCCGGGGCACACGCTGTTGACCTTGATGCCGTCTTCCACGAGCTCCAGGGCGAAAGACTGGGTGAGTCCGATGCCGCCGAACTTGCTGCCGGCGTAGGCGCCGTTTTTGTTCGAACCTTCGAGGCCGGACTTGGAGTTGATCTGGACGATGTCGCTCCAGTAGCCGGGCTTCGCGCGGTGCTGGCGCGCCATGATGGGTGCGGCGTGCTGCACGCAGAGGAAGTAGCCTTTGTAGTTGACGCTGGTGACGAAATCGAAGTCTTTTTCGGCGAGGCTCTTCACACTGCCCGCCTTGAGCACGCCGGCGTTGGAGACGAAGAGGTCGAAGCCGCCGTAGTAGCGGACCGCCGCGTGGATGGCGCCGGCCAGGCTGGCGCCGTCGGTGACATTCATGGCGACGCCGGTCGCGCGGCCCACGCCGTACTCGCCCGCGAGGCCATCCGCGGCGGCCTGGACGCCGCCGGCGTTGATGTCCGCCAGGATCACGTGCGCGCCCTCGCCGGCGAGGCCGCGGGCGATTTCCAGGCCGAAGCCCTGCGCGGCGCCGGTCACCAGGGCGACTTTGCCGTCCATGGCGCCTTTCGCGCGGCCGGCGGCGGCCACCTGGCGGCGGTAGTTCTCCACTTCCCAGTTTTCGATGAAGTCGCGGTCGGGTTTGGTCATGTATTCGACGGCGCTGAGCTGGCTGGCGCCGGCCATGATCTTGATGGCGTCGAGGTAGATATCGCGCACAACCGCCGCGTCCTTCCAGGTGTCCCCGGCGCAAAACATGCCGAGCCCCTGCACAAGCACCACCTTCGGCGGGAAGCCGGTAGCATTTGTGTGGGCGGCGATGGACTCCGCCAGGTGCGCGGCGATGGAGGCCTCGTCCATGGTCGGGTCGCATACTGTCCAGAGCGGGAAGGACTTGCAGTAGACGATCTGATCGGGGATGAGCGGGCCGCCGCCGGCGAATTCCCGGCCGTTTGCCCCGCCCGCGAGCGAGCGCACCAGATCACTGTCGTCAAAGAGAACGACCTTGAGGTTCGGGCCGTCGGAAAGCAGTCCGCGCAGTGTGGGGGCGATGGTGTTGATCAGGCCGTGGCGGAGTTCGTCCTTCAGGAGGGAGATCCGGCCGAAGGGCGCGTCGGGGCTGCCTTCGAGGTGGCGGATGATTGTGCCGAGGATGCTCTCGGTTCGGCTGTGCACTTCCTCGGGGGATTCCCCGCTGACGATGAGCCCGTGGTTGCCCATGAAGACGGCCTCGGGCTCCGGGCGCCCGGTGGCCTGCTGGTAGGCCGCAAGCGCGTCGGCCAGGGCGCGCGAGAGTATGTAGCCCGGGGTGACGTAGGGGAGCCAGAGGACGCTGTCGCCGAAGTAGTGCTTTGTGAGATCCTCGCCGCCCTGCGCACAGGTGATCATGTTGACCACGGTGGCGTGGGTGTGGACGACGTAGGTCCCGGGCATGAGGTTGTGGAGCACGCACTCCACGGAGGGGCGCTGGCCGCGTTCGGGATGGATCCGCGCCGCCATGACGGCGTCCTTGAACTGGGCCTCGCGCTCGTCGATGTCGCTGCTGAGATCGCGGTTGAGGAGCGCGTCCAGCGCGTCGCGGTCCATCTCCACGAAGCCGTCCGCCGTGATGTCGGCGAGGGAGGTCCCGCTGCCCTTGACGAAAAGGCGGTTGCCCTGTTTGACGGAGGTGTTGCCGCCGCCCGCGATCGCGAAGCTGGGGTCGGCGCCGTAGAAATGGGAAACGGCCACGAGCTTTTCCATGGGCGTCGTCAGGGCGGCGAAATCGGGCCAGGGGATGGGGGAGGACATGGTTGTTTGGGCTCCGGGAAAAAGTAAACGAACGCCTGAGTAAAGGGGCGCAGCCTCTATGGAGCGCCAGCGGCCCGCTGGCAATGCACCGCAGGTGCATTTATCGGGGCCATCCTTATTCTCGACGGGTCGTAATGGTTATCTAAAGTATCGAATGCTGTGTTTAGCTTGCCTTTCAGGCAAGTTGCCGGCGGGCCGCCGGCGCTCCATACATTGCCGGCGAGCCGCCGGCGCTCCATACATTGCCGGCGAGCCGCCGGCGCTCCATACATTGCCGGCGAGCCGCCGGCGCTCCATAGGTTGCCGGCGAGCCGCCGGCGCTCCATACATTGCCGGCGGGCCGCCGGCGCTCCATATTTTTTATCCAATCGCGGGGGCGTTGGCCATGAGGTAGGCCTCGGCCTCGTTCGACCACAGGCCGTTGTTTGCGGCGCAGAGATCCGCGAGCTTCGCGTAGAACGGGTCGTTCTTTCCGAGATCCGGCAGGTCGGCGATGGCGAAGAGCGGCAGGTTCGAGTTGGTGTAGATCAGTTTCTTTCCGCCGGGGATTTTCGGCAGGTTGGCCGTGGTTTCCGCAGAGGCGTTGAGGCCGCCGATGTGCGTCACCATGACGGCGGGGTTCAGCTTGCCCTCGCTCATGTATTTGAGCGCGATCCGCATGTCGTTCGTGTTGCCGCCGCTGTTCGCCGCCACATGATGCGCCGCGTAGTGGACATCGTAGAAGTTGATCGTGGCCTTGAACTCGGTGTCCGTCGGGCCGGCGAAGAAGTTGAGGCAGCCGTTGTTGCCCATGATCGCGCTCGCCTGCTCCACCAGCGACGCGACCGGCGCGAAGACGAACACGTCGGCGTAGCCCTTGCCGCTGGTGAGATCCTTCATATCCTGCACGGGGTTCGCGCCGCCCGTGTTCAGGTAGTGCAGCTCGACGCCGTTGGCCTTCGCGTCCGCCACGGTGAAGAGGGACGCCGCGCGGTCGAGGCGCGCCTGGTCGATGTCGGTCACGATAAGAATCTTCGGCCTGTCGGGGCCGTGGATCGCGTAGTCGATGGCGCCGAGGCCCATCGGGCCCGTGCCGCCGAGCAGGGCCATGTTCCCGTTGGTGTCGATGCCCATCTTGTGATCGTAGGAGCCGTGCTCGAAGTGGTACTGCACGTTGAAGCCGCCCACGATGCAGGAGACCGGCTCCGCGAGCGAGGCCTGGAAGTAGCCCTCGCCGTCGTAGGAGAGCAGGCAATCCTGGTCCATCACCTCGCGCGGGATGATCACCTTCGTGGCGTGGCCGCCGAGGTAGGGGAAGGAGTAGCCCGGCGCGTCAAACTCGCGGCCGGGGATATTGAGCGCGGGCTGGAGGCTGTATTTCGCGCCCACCTTGACCTTGTCCGCGTACTTCGCGCCCACCGCCAGGATCTCGCCGCACATCTCGTGGCCCAGCATGATGGGCTGCTCCGCGACGTTGTCCGGCACGCGCTTGTGATCGCCGCCCTGCTGATAGATCTTGTAGTCCGACATGCAGATGCTGTTCGTGCGCACATCGGCGAGGATCTCGTCGTCCTTAAGTGCCGGCAGGTCAAAGGTTTCGAGGCGCAGGTCGTGCTTGCCATAGAGGCGTACGGCGCGGGTCTGGGTCATGGTGCGTGTATTCCTTGAGTGAATTCTTGCGAGAATTTGTTTATTTGTGATTGAATTCTTTCAAGAATATAGTATAATCTATCACAAGATTGCAATAAAGAGTACTGCAAGCCCCAGCGCCCCAAATGTAATCAAGCCCAGAATCCCACAGAGTAACACGGTCGCGGACCACGCGAACTTGGCAAGTATATGGTGGATCTGGCGCAGCTCAGTCAGCTGCTCGCGTTGAATCGTAAGTATCTCATTCAGTTTGGAATCGTCCAATCTTCCGGCCTCCGCAGTTGTGTGGGTTGGGATTGTGGGCGGGATGAGAACTCGACAGAGAACAGGTCTCGCACGGAAGGGTCGTTAAAGTCTGCCCATGCCAGCAACCCGCACCCAGAAACACAAGGAACTCGCGCCGGAGCGCCTCGACCGCCTTCGGGATATCTTACGCGAAACGGCGGTGGTTCGGGTAGACGAGCTTTGCGCGGCGCTGAAGGTGTCGGCGGCGACGGTTCGGCGGGATCTGGAGGAGCTGGAGCGGCGGGGCGAGGCGCGGCGGGTGCATGGCGGGGCGGTGGCGGTGAGCCGGAAGCCGTTTGAGGAGCCGGTGTTTGATGACAAGGCGGCGATGGCGCGGGACGAGAAGCAGCGGATCGCGCGGAAAGCGCTGGAGCTTATCGGGCCGCGCGACACGATATACCTGGATGGCGGGAGCACGGTGCTGGAGCTGGCGCGGCTGCTGCCCTCGCGTCCGGACATCACGGTGGTGACGAATTCGCTCCGGGCGGCGTCGGAGCTGGGTGCGAGCGGACCGCGATTGATTCTCATCGGCGGCGAATTGCGGCGCCTGAGCCAGACGATGGTGGGGCCGCTGACGCGGTTCATGCTGGAGGAGCTGCACATCGACAAGGCTTTCATGGGCACGATTGGCATTTCGCTGGAGGAGGGGTTGACGACGACGGATCCGGGGGAGGCGTATACGAAGGAGCTGGTGATGCGTCGGGCGCGGGAGGTGGTGCTGCTTGCGGACAGCAACAAGGTCGGCACGGTGACCTTTGCGCGGGCGGGGAAGTTGTCCGACGCGGGGACGCTGGTGACGGACGCGCCGCTGCCGGAGGAATATGAAGAGTATTGCGCCCGGCATGGCGTGGTGGTGGTGCTGGCGTGAGCAACACTGACAGATCGCAGGGTGCCACGGACAAGGCGCGATAGCGCCTTGCCCGTGTGGAAACCTGGAATGGCATTGACATCGAGGAAGTTTCTGGTGCTACCCGCAGCTCGCACGGGCAAGCCCTGCCGGGCTTGACCGTGGCACCCACCCTTGAATTCGATTGCTGTCAGAATGCTGGATGAATCAGTCCCGTAGGGACGGTAAAAATACGATTGCGGGACGCGGTGGCAACCGCGCAGACGAAGACAGGAACACCCATGCACGAGATTAAACTACCCCAGTTGGGCCAGAGCGTTGAAGAGGCGGAAATCACGCAGTGGCTGAAGAAGGAAGGTGACGCCGTCGAACAGGGCGAGCCTATCTTCACGATCCAGACGGACAAGGCCGAGATCGAGTGTGAATCCACCGCGGCCGGTATCCTCCGCAAGATCATCGTAGCGGAAGGCATCGAGGTACCCGTCCTGACCGTGGTCGCGCTGGTGGGCGCGGCGGACGAGGCGCTGCCGGATCTGTCGAAGTATGCGGCGGGCGGCCCGGCGGCGTCCGAGCTCGCGCCCGCGGCGGCTCCCGCTCCCGCGCAATCCGCCGCGCCGGAAGCGGTCGTGGCGCTGGAGTCCGAGCCGGTGGCGGCGCCGGGCGGCGCGATGTCGCCCCGCGCGCGGAGCACGGCGCAGCGCCTGAACGTCGACCCCGCGTTCCTGTCGGCCTCCGGCCCGGAAGGCCGCATCATTGAAGAGGATGTGCTGGCGTATGACCAGAAGCGTGGCGCGGTTCGCTCCACGCCGACGGCGCGCCGGGTGGCCCGGGAGCACGGCATCGACATCACGTCGGTGGCGCCGGGCGGCGCGACGGGGCGCGTGGAAAAGGACGATGTGCTGGCGGCGGCTTCCGCCCCGGCGGCCCCGGCGGCTGCGCCGGCAGCCCAGCCCCTCACGGGCGCGCGCGTGCCCCTCACCCCGATGCGCCGGATCATCGCGCAGCGGATGGTGGAGAGCAAGTTTGCGGCGCCGCATTTCTACGTGACGGTCGAGGTGGACATGAAGGAAGCGGTGGCCTTCCGGGGCGCGCTGCCGAACTTCAAGCCGTCGTTTAATGACCTCGTGATGCGCGCGACGACCCGGGCCATTCAGGCCTTTCCGCAGGTCAACGCGAAGTGGCTCGGGGACGCCATCGAAATGCGCGACACGATCAACCTGGGCTTTGCGGTGGCGATGGAGTCCGGCCTGATTGTGCCGGTGGTGAAGAACATCCAGAACAAGTCGTTGCAGGACATCAACCGCGAGTGCAAGGCGCTGGCCGAGAAAGCGCGCACCGGCAAGCTGACGCCGGACGATTACGCGGGCAACACGTTTACCGTGTCGAATCTTGGCGCGTTTGGCGTGGACCATTTCACGGCGATCATCAACCAGCCCGACAGCGCGATCCTGGCGATTGGCCAGATCAAGGACCGGGCCGTGGTGATCGACGGCGGCATTCAGGTGCGCCCGATCATGAAGTTGACCCTGAGCAGCGATCACCGCGTGATTGACGGCGCGGTTGCCGCGCAGTTCATGGGCCACCTGAAGACCCTGCTGGAAACGGCTGATTTTTAACCTTTTATTCGACAGGATTTACAAGATGGACATGATTTAAGCACACGGAAATTCATCCTGTTCATCCTGTAAATCCTGTCCAACACGATCTTTCAACGCTGATTAAAAACGAGTTAAGGAAACCACAATGCCCAAGCCCCTCATGGTCGTCCCGGAAGAAGTCCGGAAGTCCGATTACCTCAAGATTGGCGATATTCCCGTCAACGCCTACAAGAAATCCGTCAAGGACGAGCTCAAGAGCAACAAGGCCATCACCGCCGAGCGGCTGTTGCGCGCGTTTCGCGACATGGCGGTGATCCGCGAGTTCGAGAACATGCTCGACAGCATCAAGAAGACGCAGAGCTACGAGGGCATCAACTACAACCACGCGGGCCCGGCCCACCTTTCGACGGGCCAGGAAGCCGCGGCGGTGGGTGAGTGCTTCCACCTCTCCATCAACGACCACATTTTCGGCAGTCACCGGAGCCACGGCGAGGTGATCGCCAAGGGCATGCGCGCGATCGCCGAGCTGGACGACAAGGGGCTCCACGGCCTCATGTCCGAATTCTGGGACGGCCGGATTCTCCGGATTGTGGAGCAGAACGAGACCGACTTCAGCGGGCTCAAGGCGGGGAAGAAGAACGCACTGAGCACGGACGAGAAAGAAGAACTCGGGATCGACTTCCTGCTGTACGGGCTGCTGGCGGAGATCTTCGGGCGCGAGACCGGCTTCAACAAGGGCATGGGCGGCTCGATGCACGTGTTCTTCACCCCCTTCGGCATTTACCCGAACAACGCCCTCGTGGGCGGCAGCGCGGATATCGCGACGGGCTCGGCGCTGTACAAGAAGGTGCAGCAGGCCGGCGGGATTACCGTGGCCAACATCGGCGACGCGTCCATGGGCTGCGGCCCGGTCTGGGAGGCGCTGGGCTTCGCGTCCATGGGACAGTTCACGCGCCTCTGGGAAGAGGAATTCCGCGGCGGGCTGCCGATTGTCTTCAACTTCATGAACAACTTCTACGGCATGGGCGGCCAGCCCATCGGCGAGACCATGGGCTTTGAGCGCCTGGCGCGCGTGGGCGCGGGCGTGAACCCGGACAGCATGCACGCGGAGTGCATCGACGGGAACAACCCGCTGGCGGTCGCGGACGCGTACCAGCGCAAGATGGACCTCATCAAGAGCGGCAGGGGTCCGGTGCTGCTGGACGTGCAGTGTTACCGGCAGACGGGCCACTCGCCGAGCGACCAGTCCTCCTACCGCGAGCGCGAAGAAATCGAGATGTGGCGCAAGGTGGATCCCATCAGCGAGTTCGCCGGTAAGCTCGTCGAGGCGGGCGTGGCGAGCCAGGGCGACATCGACGCCATCCTGGCCTACGCCACGCGCAAGTGCACGAAGGCCTGCAAGTTGGCGGTCTCCATGGACCTGTCACCGCGCCTGGCGCTCGGCACGCGCACGGGCATCGCGAACATCATGTTCAACAACGAGATTGACGAGACCCTGCCCGGGCTGAAGCGGAAGGACGACGTAAACATCCCGATGGAGGAGGTGCCGCGCGTCAAGCAGATCGCGAAGAAATCGCGCAGCGGGATCGACGAGAGCGGCGCCGTGCTGAAGGGCGCCAAGGCGGTGAACTACGGCGAGGCGATTTTCGAGGCCGTGCTGCACCACTTCTACAATGACCACCGGCTCGTGGCCTACGGCGAGGAGAACCGGGACTGGGGCGGCGCTTTCGCGGTGTACCAGGGCCTCACCGAAGCCCTGCCGTACCGCCGCCTCTTCAACTCGCCCATTTCCGAGGCTGCGATCGTCGGTACGGGCGTGGGCTATGCCCTCGAAGGCGGCAAGGCGCTCGTCGAGCTGATGTATTGCGACTTCCTCGGGCGCGCGGGCGACGAGGTGTTCAACCAGATGTCGAAGTGGCAGGCTATGTCCGGTGGCTACTGCAAAATGCCGGTGATTCTGCGCGTGTCGGTGGGGAATAAGTACGGCGCGCAGCACTCGCAGGACTGGACGGCGCTCTGCGCGCACATTCCGGGCCTGAAGGTCGTGTTTCCGGCGACGCCCTACGACGCGAAGGGCATGATGGCGACGGCGCTGAGCGGCCACGACCCGGTGGTGTTTTTCGAGAGCCAGCGGCTCTACAGCAGCCAGACCGAGATCCTGCATCCGGGCGGCGTGCCGGCGGAGTACTACCGTGTGCCGATTGGCGAGCCCAACGTGGTGAAGGAGGGGTCGGACCTCACCATCCTCACCTTCGGCGCCACGCTCTACCGCGCGCTGGACGCCGCGAAGCAGTTTGAGGCGGAATACGGTATTTCGGTCGAGGTCATAGACGGCCGCAGCCTGGTGCCCTTCGACTACGACAAGCTGTATCAGTCCGTGAAGAAGACCGGCCGCCTCATTCTTGCCAGCGACGCCTGCGAGCGCGGCAGCTACATGCACACCGTCGCCTCCCAGATCAGCACGATGGCCTTCGACTACCTCGACGCGCCCGCCGTGGTCCTCGGTTCCTACAACTGGATCGTGCCGCCCGCGGAAATGGAGGACGAGTATTTCCCGCAGCCGCACTGGTTCCTGGATGCGTTTCACGCGCAGATCAAGCCGCTTCCGGGGTATGCGCCGTTGAACGACTACCGGTCCGGCGAGCTGCTGAGCCTGTCCAAGATGGATGTGTGCTGAAGTAAAGTGATATAGCTGAAAGCAAGACGGGCCGCCCGGTTGGGCGGCCCTTTCATATCGGACCGATACGACCGATAGGGCGGATAGGACGATAGGACGTATTCCGGCGCCTGGCTTTCTTGACAGGATGATCGACCTTCGCTAGGATGATTAGGGCGTTCGACGCTCAGAAAGGATTCACGACCTATGACCTATCAAGGGCACATCGAAGCTGGCAAAGTGGTGTTCGACGAACCCGCCCCGCTGAAAGAAGGCGCTCGGGTTCGTGTCGAACTATACGCTGAAGAGCATGCTGCCGAGATTTCCCTCGCAGGCAAAACGCTGGCCGAAGAATTGGCGGCGGTTATCGGGAAGGCGCAAGCGCTTCCATCGGATGTATCCGAGAACCACGACAGATACCTTCGGGACGAGCATTCGGCGTGAAAACCGTTTTTGTAGATACGTCGTTTTATCTCGCGCTACTGGTTCCTGACGACCGATGGCACGAAGAGGCTCTTAGACTCTCGAAGGAATTCTCGGGACGGCGTGTTACATCGGAGTTCGTCATGTGCGAGCTCGGGGCACTGTTATCGGCGCCGAGAAACAGGACGCTCTTTCTCGAATTTGTCAATCTCCTTGACAGGTCGGAATCGACGGACGTTTTGCCCGCCACGCAATCGGATTTCCGGGCCGGGCTCTTGCTTTTCTCTGCCCGGCCAGATAAAGAATGGTCGCTGACTGATTGCATATCGTTTGGCTTGATGGGGCGTAGCGGCATTTCATCTGCGTTGGCGTTCGACCATCATTTCCAGCAGGCTGGGTTTAACTCGTTGAAGTCCGATCATCTCGATGTCGGTAACTGACGTGCGAGGGCTTGCGGACTCACCGATACCGGGTAACGTTCGGAGATGCGCGTGTCCGTGATAGGCAGTGATGAGAACTGTCATCGACCAGGCTGAAAATGACAACGGGCCGTCCGGTTGGGCGGCCCTTTGTTGGTTATCACGCATATTGAGCTTCCGCATATGACAACCGGAGTCCCAGCAATCGCTCCAATCGGTCGCATCCGTCCAATGCTCTCAATTCACCGCGCCACCCCTTGAAAGATCGCACGACCTCCGGTACGATGATCGAGGAAGTAACCGATTTCTTGGAGCAGCCGATGGAACGATTCAACTTGTCCGTGGTCCTGGAACCCGACGGTGACAAATGGTTTGCGTGCATACCCGAGTTCGAGCATCTGGGTGTGGCCACTTGGGGGGAAACGCGTGAAGAGGCAGCGAAAAACTTGCTGGAAGTGGCCATTATGGCCTTTCAGGATGTAGGCAAAGACGCGACGGAGTTGGTGGCTGTGCTCTCAAGAGCCGGGTTGGCTGTTGGAGTGTATGGGCGTCATACAGAGGTACAAAAACTGTAAGGGAGTGAGATTTGCGCCACCACATTCGAACCCCATCAGCTTTCTCGGCAACACACAACGGATATTGCAGGGGCTTCCAGAGGGGGCGAGAAAGAAACTCGGATTCGCTCTCCGTATCGTGCAAATGGGTAGCAGGCCCGACAATGTGAAGGCGCTTGCCGAATTTCCGGTGCAGGTTCTCGAAATTCGAGTTCGGGATGTAAAGGAGGCCTATCGGGCCGTGTACACCGTTGTGTTGGGCGATAGGGTATACTTATTGCACGTTTTTCACAAAAAGTCGAAGAAAGGTATTGGAATCCCACCGCAGGACTTGGAGATAATTCGCCAGCGTCTAAAGGAAGCCATGGAGTTGGAGGCCGAGCAACAATGAACAAGCCTGAGACATTCCAGAACGTGTTCGACACATTGCGTTTGCCTGGCGCTGAGGAACTGTCGGCGAAGGCGGAGCTCGCTGCGAAGTTTATAGACGTCATACGCGAGCTTGGCCTTTCCTATGAAGAGGCGGCGAATGAGATCGGCGCGTTGCCCAACCGCGTCGAAATGGCATGTTGCGCGGATCTGGACGACTTCACTATCGACGAGTTGTGCCGATTCCTCGTTGCGCTCGGCCAGGATATCGAGATCGGCGTGAGGAGGGCGGTTGACACGCCCGCGCATCTGAGCGTTCGAGCTTAGGTTTTCATGCTTTCGTGGGAGTGTGCGTATTGTGACAGGAAGGCAAGTCTCTCTTGCATCTCTGCAATGGTATAGGGCTGTCTTCTCTTATGGATCATGGCATGGCAATTGGGGCATACAGGTCGCAAGTCTCTAACTGGGTCAATGGCGTGTTCCTTTCCAATAGTTGCAAGTTGTTCTAAGTGATGAACATGAATAAAACCTTTTTCCAGCTCGCCAAAGGTTTTCTCGAAGTCGTAGCCACATGCGGCGTATGAACAACCGTACTCATCTATGCAAGCTTTCCGAGCGTGGGGGTTTCTCTCGTACCGTTTGACGAATGCGCGACTTGGATTTCCATCAAGATAGAGCTTTTCATCATCCGTCTCTGGTCGATAGTATTTTGCAATATCAGGAAGGTCAAGCCAGCTCCTTTCCAGTTTGGTTGCAATGGCAGGAGGTATTTCCATGCCTGATGATCGAGGTGTCCAATTGTGTTTTTCGTATTCTTCTTTAAGTATCTTCAGACTAAGCAAAGGGGCGTGGGCAGGGTTGAGGATCGCATCGAAATTGATCACCACGTAGTGAATCATATTTTCTTCACCATTCCAATGCTTGCCCAAGCCGGCCGGGCCCGGCGGCGGGGGATCGGCATCACCTGCGCGGCGTCGTCGCGGAAATGGAAGTCCACCGGGGGGAATAGGGTGCGCGCATTCTCAAACGCGGGGGCACGCCCGCGGCGGGCTACTGCCATATCCACCAGAAGCCGAGAATCATGAGAAGTACGCAGAGCCAGCCGATCAGGAAACCGCCCACGGACAGGGAGCTCGGGCGGG
The DNA here is from genome assembly GCA_019637335.1 of Candidatus Hydrogenedentota bacterium. Taxonomy (NCBI): domain Bacteria; kingdom Pseudomonadati; phylum Candidatus Hydrogenedentota; species Candidatus Hydrogenedentota bacterium. The sequence goes on from JAHBVV010000010.1 coordinate 39,612, forward strand.
CGATTTCGAAGCCCAGTGCGCGAATGAGGATGGCGCGTTCTCCGGCTATGGACTCCTCGGGAACGGTGCAGGGGGCGAGAATTTTTTCGCCGGGCGCCACCGGTGTCCGGATCAGGCGATAGAAGCGGTCGAGCTGTTCGTCCGGGACGCGGGGTGAAACGGCGCTGATCGCCAGGCCCACGCCCGCGGCCGCGGTCATATAGGCCACAATCTGCCAGGGGAGATAGATGGCGTCGCGCCCGTTTTCCGGCCAGATGAATTGGAGCGCGTCCGCGGCGGGCAGCGCGGCCACCCAGGCGATGGCGGGGGGCTGGGTGGTGAGCCACCAGACGGCGAACCCGGTGAGAGTGCTGGCCCAGGCGGCGGCGGGCGTGAAGGGACGCCACACCAGGCCGATCCAGAAGGCGATGCCCATCATGGGCGCGATCATGAACCAGATTTCGAGGGCCTTGATCACGTTGGGCACCCAGAAGGCGAAGATGATGCCGCCGAGCACCTGGAGCACGCTGGTGATGCGGCCGACGGTGAGGTAGTGCGATTCCGTGCGGTCGGGGCGGAGCGGGCGGTAGATGTTCTGCGTGAAGAGCGCCGCGGAGGAGAGCATGTAGGCGTCGCAGGAACTCATCACGCCGGCGAGCATGGCGGCGAGAAAGAGGCCGAGTGCGCCGGGCGCCAGCTGGGGGAGAAAGGCCTGCGCCAGGTTTCCGTAGAGTTTGTCCGGTTCGATCTCGCTGAGGCCCGTCCCGTTTTGCGCATACCAGGCCACGCCGGCAATCGCGGTGACGCACCAGGCGATGGTGCAGGCGCGCTTGAGGAAGTTGCCGAACATCATGCCGACCCGGCCTTCGTACTCGGTCTTTCCCGCCCCGCAGATGCCCATGATAAACGGCTGCGCGACGATGCCCACGAGGGCCTGGATACCCATCATGATCACGAAGAAGAGGGTGACCTTCCCCGGCGCCACGAGGGAGAGCATCTGCGGGTCGTTGATGGTGGTCTTGATGCCGTCGATGCCCCCGGCGGCGTATAGCACAAAGGGGAGGAGCATGAAGGAGAAGCAGAGGGTGAGCGTGCCCTGGAAGAAGTCCGTAACGATGGCCCCGGCCAATCCGCCGACCGTGCCGTAGAGGACGAAGAGCAGGGCCGTGATCAGGATCGCGGCGTCGGCATTGACCGTCGCGCCCGTGCAGGCCTCGATCAGGGCGCCGGTGCCCTTGAGGAGTACGCCGGTCTTCACCGTGAGGCTCGCGATGCCCACCACGGCAAAGAGCGCCGCAACGCTCCGGTCATAGCGCAACGCGTACACGTCCGCCGTGGTGACGGCGCGGCACCGGCGGAACAGCGGCGCGATGAGCCAGTAGAACGGGGTTACAAAGAGCCAGACCCACTGGTACCAGATGCCGGAGAGCCCGGTGCGCGCGGTGCCCGAGGCCACGCTGACGGCCTGATCCGAGGCGGTGCCCGTCCCGAACGCGTTCATCAGCATCATCCACTTGCCGAAGCGCCGCGGCATGAAAAACTCGCCGGTGGTCGTGCTGCCCTTTCCCGCCCAGATGCCAACCAGGGTAATGCCGGCGAGGTATGCCGTGAGCACCAGGAAGTCGGCCGGATGTAGTCCAAACATGTATTTCCTCCTCACCCGCGGATACTATCCCGAATACGCGGGAGACTATAGCACAGAACCGGCGGATTCCGGTCTGGGGCGGGCGGCAGGGGCTTTGTATCCACGGGTATTGCCTGGCGGCAAGGCATGGCTTGCCCCGATCAGCGGCGAGCATGCCCGCCGCGGGCTCTTGACGGGCGGGCGCGCTTGTGCTAAGTTGCGGGTATGGCAGTTCTTGGCAAGCGGCGGATCAGCGAGAAATGGTGAATCGATGGACAGCGTCGACACATTCGGAATGTCGGGGTGGGTGGCTGTGGCGGCGGGACACGGCTTATGGAGAGGTGAAATAGGTGGCTGTCCCTTGGTTTCCACAGCGCATTCGTGAGGCATGACATCTCCGGGAGTAAGACATGATATGCGATTAACATTGGGGCGATCAGGTGCCTCCAATAGAGTTATTGCAATCGGGTTGGCGGTTACGCTCATCCTTATTGCCCTCAGTCGCCAGCATCTAGCGAACTGGATGCATGGGGTGGTGCCAGGCAAGCATGCCGAAACTGTGAATACAATGCGAAGTATCGAGTCCGCGCTCGTAAAGATTTGTATGGATGCCGGAGTGGACAGTATCAGCGAGCTGATTGAGGTTGAAGAATTTCACCGACTCGCTCCTGAGTATGCGAAACATGCGGGAGTAAACGTGGTGCAAGCCTATATAGACCAGTATACGACGGTCATAAGTGCATTGCTAAAACATGGTAATCGTGCGCCAGAGGTTCTTGCTATTGCAACACGCCAGAGCGAGAGGGCGCTTGCTGGTACGTTCGATCCAGAGCTCGTTCAGGTACTGGCCCCAAGTTATTCGTTGTTGATACACGATTCTTGGGGTGGACCTTTCCACTTTTTCGTTGGGCCATGGCCTGGCGAATGGGGTCCAATAGTATTTCGATGTTACGGTCGCGAACGACGCACAGCGTACTACGGGCCAAGCCAGTCAAGGGAGACGCGAAACTCTATGGCTGCAGACCCGCTCACAGTCAGTATTGATGGGGCCGAACAAGGTATCCCCGCTGAGCCTTCTTTGGAGGTCTATATTTGGTCCAATGGGGCAAACGGAGTGTCTGATCAACCGCTTTACGATCCTTCGCATCTCTACCTGCCTCCAGTCAGCAGCCATTACCGAAATGGCGCATCGGATGAGTATATGGGTGGCGGTGATGACATAAACAACTGGGACCAATTGGAGACATATATGCATTTTTATTCGTCCGACAATAGATAGCAGGGGAGCAATTGGCGGGAAAACTGAGGAAACCGGGGAGCCGGAGGAGACGTTCACGGTGACGGTGGCGGCGAACGAAAAGACGCCGCTGACGCTGTATATCCACGACGGGATCGGGGCGCCGTCGGTGCTGGCCGCGCGGATGAACGAGCCGGTGATGCTCGCGGGCGGTTCGAGCTGGCAGGGGAACTGGGGGCCGGGGCTGGGCGGCGGTACGCACGAGACGCTGGCGTCGCCGGCGCGGGTGTGGCCGAACCATTCGGGGCCGCTGCTCCGGGGTTCGGGCGCGGCCTATTTCCCGCAGGGGCGCCTGCGGCACGTGGACGCGTCGGGCGGGGGCGGGCGCGTGGCGATGGGGCGCGCGGCGAACTCTTCGAAAACAAGCCCGCCCGCCTGCCGGCCGGCGCGCGCTGATCCAAGGGGGGAAACACACCATGAACCTTCGCAACATCCCGCGCCGCCTCTGGAACGCACTCGCAACCAAAGTAGGACGGGCGTCCCGTCCGCCACGGCGCATCCTGGACCTGTCCACCGGTCGCGAAGCGACCGATCCCAAAGTAGGGCGGGCGCCCCGTTCGTCCGTGCAATCGCCGTCAAATTGGAACATGGGGAATGGGCGTAAGCGCATGTCGATTTGGCGCCCTGAAACAAAGAACGTGCGCGCGCTGGAGCGCCGGCATCTCTGCCGGCAGGGATGCCAGCGCGCCAACTGCTTCCCCTTTCCGATGTCCCTCGACCGCATCCGCGACCTCGTTGGACAGCCGGCACGGCTGTCCTACCTTCTTGTCGCCGCCGCCGTGCTCGCCGGCCTCTGGGGCGCCAGCCGCATCCCGTCCCCCGCCTTCGCCGACAGCGGCGGCCAGGTCACCTACTACACGCTCACGCTCTGCTCCCCGAATGACGGCGCCATCCTGGCCGACCCCATCGGGCCGAGCTACGTCGACGGGACCGTGGTCACGCTCACCGCCGATTCCGACCCGGGCTACGCCTTCGACTACTGGACCGGCGCCCTCAGCGGCTCGGACAATCCCGAAACCATCACCATGAACGCCGCCAAAAGCGTCTGCGCCGTCTTCGTGGCCGACAGCACCCCGCCGGTTATCACCCTGATCGGCGGCAACCCGCTCTACCTCCAATGCGGCGCCTCCTGGAACGACCCCGGCGCCACCGCCGACGACAACCACAACGGCGACATCACCGACTGGATTGTGGTCGGCGGCGACACCGTCGACCCCGAGACCCCCGGAACCTACTACGTCACCTACGACGTCCAGGACGAGGCGGAGAACGACGCTGCGCAAGTGACCCGGACGGTGATCGTGGAAGACACGACCGCGCCCGTGATTACGCTGCTGGGGGACAACCCGGTCGATACCCCGCTGGGCGGGACCTACGAGGACGCCGGGGCCACGGTGTTCGATGCGTGCGACCCGGCGGCCAGCGTTGTCGTCGGCGGGGACACCGTGGACAACAATACGCTGGGCCAGTATGTCATCACCTACGATTCCTCCGACGCGGACAGCAATCCCGCCCAGCAGGTGACCCGCACGGTCAACGTCGTGGACATGACGCCGCCGGTGATTACCCTGCTCGGGGACAATCCGCAATCCGTTGTCTTCGAGAGTACCTACAGCGATCCCGGCGCGACCGCCAGCGACAACGTGGACGGCGACCTGACGAGTTCCATCGTTGTCACTGGCGACACGGTGGATACTTCAACGGCGGGCAATTACACCCGCTATTACGACGTGGAGGATGCCGCTGGAAACGAAGCGGAAACCGTGTCCCGCGTGGTCACCGTCATGGGGCCACCACAGACCCTGCTCGTGGAGGGTCCGGTCGGGGGTGATATCGTTCTGACTCCCCCGGATCCCGTCCACGTGGTGGAGGACGGTACGGGCAACTACAGCGACGATTACGATTTTGGAACAGAGGTGTTCCTCGCCGCCGTACCGGCAACGGGTTACGTGTTCTGGGAATGGGGCGGGGACCTGTATGGAACGGGCCAGGCCGTGCTGCTCGCCGACGACTTCGACGACCAGACCCTGGACCCCGCTTGGGCGGTAAATGGCGGATCCTGGAGCGAATCAGGCGAGGAATACCTGTCCGTTGCGGCGGAGACGGGCGTACTGCCACAGTTGACCCGGAGCCAACCGGAGCCCGACCTCCAGATTGAATTCGAGTACCGCCGGGTCTCTGGCACGGCGCCCTTCGACGTATTGATTCGGTGGGAGAACGCGGACAACCACCTTTATCTTCGCGTCGAGGCTGGTCAGGTTCTTCTCAAGGAAAAGTCCGGCGGAAGCATCAGCACGCTCGACAGCGCCACCGGAGCGGCTTCCGGCGCCGGCGAGTGGCACCACGTGGAGATTGAAGCCGCCGGCGCTGGCATCCGCGTCTGGCGGAAGCCAATCGAAGGACCGAAGTCCTTGCTCCTGAGTGCTACGGCCGCTACGTTGGACTCGGGCGTGTTCGGATTCGTAACCGGCGCGGATACGGCGTATGACATTGACAAACTGCTGCTGCGCGAACTCAGGAACCGCGCTTCCGTAGTCATGAACGAACCACACACCGTGGCGGCGACCTTTCTGCCCGAGGATACCGTGCCGCCCACAATCACGCTGCTGGGCGACACGGAAATCACGCTGGACTGCGGCGATATCTTCACCGACCCCGGCGCTGCAGCCTACGATGCCCGCTACGGGGACTTGACGCATGACATTGTCGTTGGCGGGGACACAGTCGAACCGGAGACGCCGGGCACTTACACCATCACCTACGATGTCATGGACCGCGACGGCAATACTGCGACGCAAGTAACGCGAGACGTGGTAGTCGGCGACACGACGCCCCCGGCCATCACGCTGACGGGCGACAATCCCCTCTACCTCGCCAGGAATGCGACCTACAGCGATCCGGGCGCAACGGCAACCGACAACTGCGATACGGCACTGCCCGCCATTACGGTGGACGCCACCGATGTGAACAGCGCCAACTTCGGGTCGTACACGGTGACCTACAACGTGTCCGACGTGGAAGAGAACGCAGCCACTGAAGTCGTCCGTACCGTAATTGTAGCCCCCACCCTCACCATCGCCAAGACCAACGCAGGCAACACCACCCCAGCGCTGGGAAGTCACTACTTCCCGCTAAACGCTGTTGTTTCCCTTTCTGCTACCCCGCCGGCGAACTTCAGCCACTGGGAGGGCGACGATATCCACCTGGAGACGGACAATCCCATCGATATCACCATGAGCGCGGATAAGTCGGTCACGGCGGTGTTCCATGCGGGAATCTATTTTCCGGATGCGAACCTGGAACAGGCTGTTCGCGACGCCATCAGCAAGCCCACCGGCTCAATCCTGCCGGGCGACCTGGAAAATCTAACAACGCTGGATGCGGGCGACTACGGCATCACGGATATCAGCGGTATCCAGCAGATCGCCGATCTGATCAGCCTTGTGCTCAGCGAAAACACCATCAGCGACCTCGGGCCGCTGGCATACCTTACCGGGCTCACCGATCTGTCGTTGCGCGGCGTCAGCCCGTCCTCCCTCGCGCCCCTGGCCTCGCTGACCGCATTGGCCTATCTCGACCTGAGCGGCAACAGCCTGGAGGACCTTTCCGATCTGGAAGGCCTGACCGTCCTCTCGGAACTGGATCTCAGCGATAACGACATCAGCGACCTCCAGGCGTTGATCGACACGCGAATACTCGAAGGCGGCACGCTGGACCTCACGGACAATCCCCTGGGTTCCCTGGCCTGGCATGTACAGTTGCCGCTTCTGGAGCAGTACGCCGGGGAAGTGACGTATAATGACGTGCTCGGCCATGAATCGGACGGCCTGCGTACGCTCGTTGTGGGCGTGAAGCAGGGCACGGGCGAAATCGCAATCAACACGGTCCCCGCAGGCGGCGTGGAAACGCACGAATTGAGAAACTACGAGGGCGAGACCTACGACCTCCTGTTGGCGGAGTATCCGGCGGAAACGGGTACCGTAGATGCGCCGTCGAACCCGGTGAGCATCACGGCGACGCCCGAGGATGTGGACGGACATCTGGATTACTGGATGGGCGCGTACTTCGCATTCGGCCCACGGGACAATGCCGAGCTGACCGTGATCCTCTTCGAGGACACGAAGCTTAATGCCGTCATGAAGGTATCGCCCGGGTTGGGTACGCTGGACCTGGTGGCGGACTTCGAGGACTTCGTGGCGGAGGTGTTGCCGGCGGAGGACTGGGAGATGCTGGATGAGAACGGCATAAGCTATGATAGCGAGGTGAATCCCGTTTTCACGGGCAACGGCATGCCGGACGTCGCGGAGTTGGGGCTGCTGAATGCCGTCCTGAAGGATACGGCGCTCGATTTCTCCGCGCGGAGCGGCGTGGTGAGTTATTTCACCTGGCAGGCGTGGGAGCAGAACCTGGCGGCGGCGGAAGCGCAGCTCGATGGCGAGATTCCCGGCCTGTCGGGCAAACCCTACCTGGTCCGCGTCGTGGCGGCGTACTTCACGCTGGGCGACTCTGCGAGCACGGCGTGGATCGATGTCGTGATGGACGCGTATGCAGGGACCGATGTCCTGGATTTCGACGCCTACGACCGGAGTAAGCAGCGATATCTCAGGTTCGATGCCGATGCGGACAACGAGGGCGCCCGGAATATCGAGGAATGGCAAGGGCTCAGCCTTACGGGCATTATCGAAGAGGACATCGCCGCCTACGCCGAAGTCGCCCTGGACCCGGAAGTGCGCCCGGATTCCGCGAAGGCGGCGGGTGGCGTGGCGAAGCAGGTCGTAGCGGTGGACTGCCCCAATGCGAATTGTATCCCCACCGTACAGATCGGTGTGTGGGACCCGCAGACGCCGCCGCTTTTCGGCCCGCCCGACCCGTTAGGTCATGAGAACACGGTCACCGTTATCCGAGGGGATACCGGGGCTACAATCCCGCCCGGCTCGTTCGCCGCCGTCCCAATCGGCACCAGGATACTCGTCCTGGCGACGCCCGACGCGGGAAAGCGCTTCGGATTCCACTCGTGGTCCGTAAGCGACACCCTGATTCATGGCTCGCGGGAGCTTTCGGAATCGTTTTACGCCACCGGCGATACGTTTATTTTCGCTGGCTTCGCCCGAAACACCGTGGTCGTCCCGGAGAACAGCATGTATGTGACCTATGCGGTTGGCGGCGCCCTGAACGCCGGGCCGCACCCGACGCATGCGGGGCTGGTACGCTACGTGCTGCGACCGGACCAAGTGGCGACACTTTCGGGATCGAGCACCCAGTTCAGCCGGTCGATGTGGGTGATCCAGCCGGGCTATGGCCATGCGGCGCCCTCCCACAGCCGGACCAATCCCGTATCCGTGCGGGGCGCGGGATACGCGCATATCTCGTCCGTGTCCGCCGGCGAGCGGCAGGCGGCCATCGGCCTGCTGTCCAGCCGCGGTGGCGATCTCCTGGGCAGTTCGAACGAGCACAATGTGGGGCGGGTATTGGACAGCGTAACCGACGCGAAGGGCTCCCTGGTTCGGGTGGACGCTTCCCCGCGCGCGGGCTACAAGTTCGCGGGGTTCAGCAGTCAGGGGGTGGGTTTTGCGGGCTGGAATGGGAACTACGTCTACGGGCCGACCACGTCCTTTCTGGTCGCCGGGAAGCATTATTTTGCTGCGGCCCTGTTCGAGGAAAAGGAAGAGTACAGCCTGGCCATTGAAGTCGATGGCGATGACCCGGGATGTTCCGGCTACGTGATCGCTACCCCGGCGCAGAAGTACTATCTTCCGGGGACTTGGGTGACCCTGGAGGCGGTTGCACTGCCCGGCTACAAATTCGTCGAGTGGGCAGGCGACGCCTCCACCTGGCACCACGGCGTGTCGCCCTACAGCCCCGAGATATCGTTTACCATGGACAGTGACTATGAGGTGACGGCGGTGTTCGCCAAACAGTTTCCAGAAGCCCCGGACGAGGCTTTTAATCCTGACACGTGTCAGTATTGTATTCATGGGGGAACGGTGGACGATGGCTATTTGATTGGTGACGTTCGACTCGGAGCATTGCCGGTCGGAATGTTTCGCTTCGGGGACGCTGACGCAGGAGGGGACGACTGGGGATGTGCCTATTACATACACAAAAAGGTGAAAGATGCATTAGCTTCCTGGCGGGCGATCCATCCAGATGGAACGATGGGTGTAAACGATATCAGCAATGAAGGCGGCGGCCCATTTCCGGGACACGACAGCCATCAAAATGGACTGGATGTCGATATTGCGAATCAGGCCACGGGTGCGCTGTCCGATGACCTGATCGCGATATTTACCGCAGATGCAGATTGTATAGCTGTTTTCACTTCGAATGGCAGCATTACGCTCGGCGGCGAGGTCAGTTGGGTAGACGGTCACGATACGCATTTTCACGTGAGATATGAGGACCCGGACGGGTTGGAGAACTAAGATGCATACTCTGGTTCTTGGAATCACATTGCTTGTGACTGGATTGAGTGCGCAGGCAGAAGTCAGCCCCTTGATGTACTTCACCGAGAATCGACTTCCGGTTGAAGGAGATTTCAAATCGGTGTATGAAATTGATTTAGAAAACTTCACGGCGCGCGTGATCTATACCAGCGATCTTGTGCTCCGTGATGTTGTATCGGCGGAACAATCCGATAGAATGATTGTACATGCAACGAACTACGAAACTGGCGATAAGGAAGTGCACCTTATAAAACGCAACGGTGAATTGGTGGAAAAGTTTCAGGATGGTGTGTCGGCGGTGTTTGTCGATGCGGCAGGGAGTAATATGGTGTACACTCGGGGCGAACTGAACAAGAATCTGCTCACGGAGAGTCGCGGAACGTGGCTGCACGACCTTAGTACGGGCGAAGAGAAGATGATTGCTGAAACGGGTTTGTATTTGGAATGGGCGTCCTTCAATAGGTCTCTCTACATACGCAATAGCGGCGAAGGCGGTGATGGGTTTCGTTATCTAATGGAAACAGGTGAGATCGAAGATTCGGACCTGCTTTACGGTAGTTTTTCAACGGCGGGTACGTACCGATGGGGATATATGACTTGGGGCGGCGTGTATATAAAGAACTGGGAAACGGACGAGATAGTATCCACTGAATTTGAGCTATTGAAGACACGGCGGCACGCAACACCCTTGTATTGGATGAGCGATTCGCTCGCGATGTTGCCCCACTATAAGTTGGAATTAGAAGATTACCTTCTGTACGTGGAGACGGGAAGAACACTGAAGGCTCCGGGAAGGGTGCTGTCCGTAACGAACGACGAGAAGTACGTCTACGTGTGCAAGCCCGGGTTGCTGATTGAGAAAGTGGCCATGGGCGAACTGGAGGTATTGTATGAGGGGAAAGGTGAAACTAGCCCGGCTGATGGGGAAGCGTCCGCGGACGTCGAGTGAGCTACGAGCAGAAAATGGCGAACTGCGCAACCGGGGACGAATGGGAGCCTGCGCCTGCTTGCGATCCGGATTTCCGGAGGCAGATTACGAATAATCTTGTCAAGGGGTGCGAGCACCGTTTGGCGTTCGGAAGTCGATGGCCCCGAGCGCTTTCTGCTGGCCGCCGCAACAACCCACACGACCACAACGGCCTTCGAGTGGGGCACGGGCTCGGACACCTCTTACACCTTCGACAACCTGGAATTTCGCGACTTGCCGGCGCAGGCGTCGCTGGTGATGGACGACGACAAGACGATCAGCGCGACATTCCTGGCGTCGGACACCACGGCGCCGGTGATTACGCTGCTGGGCGATGCGAGCATGAGCATCGACTGCGGGGAGGCGTTTGTTGACCCCGGGGCGACGGCGAGCGATGACCGGTATGGGGATATCACGGCGGACATCGTGGTTGGCGGGGATTTGGTGGACAATGAGGACCCGGGCGTCTACACCATCACCTACGACGTGATGGACCGCGAGGGGAACGCGGCGGCGCAGGTGACGCGGACGGTGACGGTGACCACGACGGACGTGAGCCTGCCGGTCATCTCGCTGAACGGCCCGGCGGTGGTGTATCTGGACCTGAACGACACGTACAATGAATTGGGCGCAACGGCCTACGACGGCTGCGACCCGAATCTGCCGGCGGTGACGGTGGACAGCGGCGCGGTGAATACGGCGGCCTATGGGGAATACGCGGTGACGTACAATGTGACCGACAGCTCGAGCAACGCGGCGGTGGAGGTGACGCGGCTGGTGCGGGTGTGGCCGACGCTGACGGTGGCGGTGGCGGGCTACGGGACGGCGGAGCCGCAGGAGGGAATGACGCACTATTTCGCGCCGAATAGCGTGGTGGATCTCGCCGCGGAGCGGACTTCGTACACGCATTTCACGGGCTGGACGGGCGACGCGGTGGCGGACAGCACGGCGGCGGAGACGACGATCACGATGGACGGGCCGAAGAGCGTGACGGCGACCTTTGCGGAGGGCTATGTGGTGACCCTTGCGGTCGAGGGCGATGGAACGCTGCATTACGAACTGGACGAAACGCCGTACACCGTCACGGAGTCCGGCGGGCCGGTAAACATCATCGTGGACCTGGCTGAGGAGGCCCTGCCGCTGCTGGCGGCCCCGGAGGAGAGCGTCTCGGAGTTCTGGCAGTGGCTCAGCGACGACCCGAACATCGACGGGACGTACCTGGCGGACGGCGCGTTCCGGATCTGGCGGCATACGGAGATTACGGCGGTCTTCGCGCCGGAGGGGGCGATCGACTACATCGACGTGGAGCTTCAGGTCATCGGCGAGGGCGCGACGATCCCGGAGGAGGGCGTCCACCGGATGCCGCGCTGGGCGGGGGCGGATCTGGAATGCGTCGAGGCGTGCCAGGACGGGGACGACCCGCTGCCGGCGGGCTGCCCGCCGTGCGAATACGCGGCGCTGCGCGCCGAGGCCGTTCCGGACACGGACTGGGTTTTTGAGCGCTGGGAGGGCGGGGAACTGCCGGACCCGGTGTATGCGGCGCACGCGGAGATTCCGGCCGGGGAGACGACGAACATTTTCGCGCGCTTCCTGGAGCGCCCGGGGCTGTATTCGCTGGATCTCCTGGGCGATCTGCGGGCGTTCCTGGTGGAGGCGGGGATCTACACGGCGGGCGCCGATCTCTACGCGCTGGACGTGGACTACGGCGGGGTCTCCTACCCCGGCGGGGGGCGGGCCTTCTCGGGCAATGGCGTTCCGGACGCGGCGGAGTTTGCGCTGCTGCTGGCGGCGCTGAAGAACCCGCGCCTGAGTTTGACGGGCCAGGGCGGTATCGCGCACGACCACGTTTGGGACGCGTTCCACCACAACCGGCAGCGGATGGCGGCGGACTTGCCGCTGGCGAGCGCGGCGGCGGTAAACGCGCTGGCGGGCTACATGACGCTGGGCTCGAACGGCCACGTGGGCCAGGCGAAGGCGTGGGCGCTGTCGCTGCACGGCGAGGCGCTGAACGCGCGGAATTACAAGCGCCTGGCGGGCTACCGGCTGCTGCCCGGGGAGGACGCGGACGGCGACGGCGTGTCCAACGGGGCGGAGTGGTCGCAGACGGAGGGGGCGCAATTCTTCGATTGGGATCCGAACGTGCTGCGGGTCTGGTACTACGCGTCGAACGCGCTCAACCCGAACTGGCCCGGCGCGGGCTCCGGCGGCGGCGCGAAGTCCGCGCTGTGGAAAAGTGGCGAGGGCGAGGGTGAAGGTGAAGGTGAAGGCGAAGGCGAAGGCGAAGGCGAAGGCGAGGAGCCGCCGACGATAGACTGCGAGAGCGGGCTGGCGAAGGTTACGGTGACGCATCCGGGCGGGAGCGAGGAGGTGGCGATCGGCACGGAGTTCACGGTGAGCGCGCCGGACGGGGGCGCGTTTCTGTCGTGGCTGGCGCCGGGGACCCTGATCGACGGGAGCGGGGAGCCGGAGGAGACGTTCACGGTGACGGGGGCGGTGACGGTGGCGGCGAACGAGAAGCCGGCGCTGACGCTGTATATCCACGACGGTATCGGGACGCCGTCGGTGTTGGCCGCGCGGATGAACGAGCCGGTGATGCTCGCGGGGGGTTCGAGCTGGCAGGGGAACTGGGGGCCGGGGCTGGGCGGTGGAACGCACGAGACGCTGGCGTCGCCGGTGCGGGTGTGGCCGAACCATTCGGGGCCGCTGCTCCGGGGCTCGGGCGCGGTTTATTTCCCGCAGGGGCGCCTGCGGCACGTGGACGCGTCGAGCGGGGGCGGGCGCGTGGCGATGGGGCACGCGACGATCTACCACAGCGATCTGGAGCCGATGTTTCTGGGCTCGGTCACGACGCGCCCGCGCCACCCGCAGGGCTTCGCGGAGAGCCTGGATTGCCTGCCGATCCCGGACATTGGGCACTTCAACGCGTCGGTGGTGGAGGGGATGCGCCCGATCGAGCAGGAGGGCATTGTGGTGGCGGGGGAATTCAAGCCGCTGGGCCAGCTTGTGCTGTCGGCGGTGCTGGAGGACGGGGAGGCGGCGCCCTGCGCGGGCTATTGCTCGGCGAGCCCGGCGCGGAAGTACTATGCCGCGGGGGCGGACGTGACGGTCAGCGCGCACGTGCACGAGGGCTATGAATTCGTGCGCTGGGAGGGCGAGGACGAGGCGGGCTGGGACGACGAGGACGACATCGGGGACGCGGGCGAGGAAAAGGCGATCGGCGACATTACGGAGTTGGACCTGCACGTGCGGTTCCAGTCCCCCGAGCCGGAAATCAAGGTGATCACCGCCGTGCTCCGGAAGATCGGCGCGGCCGAGGGCGAAGGGGAAGGTGAGGGCGAAGGGGAAGGCGGCGGTGGGGGTGGCGAGGGTGAAGGAGAAGGAGAAGGTGAGGGCGAAGGGGAAGGTGGCGGTGGGGGCGGGGGTGGCGAAGGTGAGGGCGAGGGTGAGGGAGAAGGTGAGGGAGAAGGTGAGGGAGAAGGCGAGGGCGAGGGTGAGGGAGAAGGCGAGGGTGAGGGTGAGGGCGAGGGCGAGGGCGAGGGCGAGGGTGAAGGCGAAGGTGAGGGCGAGGGTGAAGGCGAAGGTGAAGGCGAAGGTGAAGGCGAAGGTGAAGGTGAGGGCGAGGGAGAAGGCGAGGGAGAAGGTGAGGGTGAGGGTGAAGGAGAAGGTGAGGGAGAAGGTGAGGGTGAGGGAGAGGGAGAGGGAGAGGGAGAGGGAGAGGGAGAGGGAGAGGGAGAGGGAGAGGGAGAGGGAGAGGGAGAAGGCGAGGGAGAAGGCGAGGGAGAGGGCGAGGGTGAAGGCGAGGGCGGAGGAACGTTTACGCTGACGATTGAGCCATGGAATGGCTTTGATTTGACCGATCCGCCACCTGGAACGTATCAGGTTTCCGCTGGTGCGTCGGTTCGAATCGAAGCGGACGCATATTCGCCGGAAGGATACGAATTCTGTTGCTTCAGCCAAAACGGGAATCTATACAACCATATGAATCGGATTATCGAGTTCGAGATGCCCGATTCAAATATCAATATTCATACAGGCTACTGGAATACCGGGCACGAAGGCTGGAGCATTAATTTCCGTTCATATGTCGAATTCAGGGTGGACGAGAACACGTGGAGACGAGAATTGGTGGATTGCGTGCCGCCGTTGCAGGACGGGGACGGCGAAAATATATACGGTTGCCGCATGGGTGTCGCACAAGGCTACCTGTCCGGGCTAACATCGCCAGACTGGCGTTGGCAGGCGGCTGGCGATCTCGACGGGGAGTTTAATTACTATATCGGGATGGAGCTAAAACCGCTTCCAAGCCATGTTGCTCCGGTTAGCATGCTCACTTTGTTGAACCGGTGGGAGGTAACGCCGGACGTAGGGGAAGCGAACAATGCGTTGTACCATCTGGCCGGCACGATCGAGGAGAACAACCCGGCGCGGAACGTGAACGCGATTTTCAGAAATCACAATTTGGTCGTGAGGCCGGAGCTCCCGGGCGGGCGGGCTTACCTGCTACCAGGGGAGGACCTGCGGGATTACCTGAGCGATCCATACTTCGAGCCAGAACTTCCCGAATCGGTCATGGCCGGGACTCCTGTCATAAGCCTCCTTGATTCAGAGGATACAAACTACCAGCGAGTGATAGTCGACGTGCCCGTGTACAAGAGCCATAACTCGAATGCGAATCCGCTGACAATCCGGCGGACTGTCCGTATGCGCGTCGACCCGGGCGCACCGATCGACCTGAAGGTGTATGAGACGGCTCGGCCATTCAACTATGTCGATCCGGCTTATGTGGACAACAAAGGGCAGAGTGGGTATCTGATTATTGCTACAGACAAGATAACCCTTAAAGGAATCGGAGTGGAACAAGGCGGCTCGCTTGATTTCTCACTTTTTGAGTATTATGACGTCATCGTTGGCGAACCAACTGCGGGAGGCACGACTATTGAGTCGAGGTTAATAGAAAGCGGCCAGCTGAACTCTGGAGAATCGCTCGACATCGTGCTGCCAGTTGCGGAGCACACACTCAGAAGTGGCTTTGACTTTAGACTATTCTGGGGTCGTGATGCCGACGGTGATGGGGTGGTAACCGCAACGGAAGCAACCGGTGTCGGGTTTAGAATCTACTATGTAAGCGAACTTGAGTATGATGCAGGCCGGCTTGCCGTAAACCTTATCTCCGAGCATCTTACGAATAAGGTCGCGCGCCAATTGTTCTATTATACCGCCAACAATAACTGGAACAGTTATCCTACGACCGACCATCGACCATGGATACCGACGCGGGCAGATTCGATACCCCGACACCACGGGCCTCGGCCAGCAGGGAGAATTACTCACAGGTTCGGCTATTTGTCGAGTCAGATCAGGGTGGGCGATATGGTATCTGTTCCGTATTTCGAATATTCCGACGGAACTGTCGGCTCAAATTTCTTCGAGGAAAGCAGTGCAATCAAATCAGCTGTTCGTGGTGTCTTTGACACAATTACATATGCCCAAATTGCGGACAATTACGTCAATTCCCAGACGCCGATCTATTTTGAAGTGCCTCTTGACGGAGTAGATTTTGGAATCGCTGGACTTACACAATATGGAGTCGGGGGCTTGGATCGTGTGATTGGTGGTATTTGGGTGACCGCAGAATATGAACCACTCAATCGATTCAAACTCAGTGGGGTCACCGCCCAGTATGTAATCGACGACGTGTTTGATTACGATTACTTCAATACCGTCATATGGCCATTGAATTTGCGAGTTCCTCGCTTGGCGGCGGAAATCCAAAACGGTCATTCGGTCTACGGACATCCGGGGCAAATCTTCGGAATTCGAATACATATAAATAAAGAATATGATTTTATCAGGGAAGTAAACGCATTAGATTAAAAAAAACTGAGCGGATCGCGCCGTCCGGAGAATATCGTGATAAGAAGAATACTAGAGAACAATAAGAGCAGATATGTGACGCTCTGTATCTTCTTGAGCTTGGCGATGCCAGCCATGTGTCAAGAAGTTAGGGAGAAATTGATTGACCAATTGGTTGGATATGAGTTTCCACGCCTGGCCGATTTGGCCGGAACGTATCCTGAGCAAACTGAAAGTGAGATTGGTCTATTTCGGGTAGATTTGCGTCACCAGTTTATGAGTATGGCGAACTCAGAAGTCTCTACGGAGACAATCAATCGTTTGGAGGCCTATTTGGATGTTCGGGATCGGTGGCTTCAAGAAGAAAGTGTGGTGAGATGTGTGTTGGCGGGAATGATAACGATGGCCATCGATGAGCTACTGATTGAATTCGCAAAGAAGGTATCGGAGGTCGATAATAGCTTCTCGCAAGCATTGAGTGGTGTTAGCTCCCGAAACAACTTGACGGGTCGGGGGCTGTTCCAAGCAGTGGACCGGACGCTCGGGGAGTTCGGGGCTGACTATAAACCATTCATGTCGTTTTGTAAGGACAGGCCAGTAATGCCGCAGGAAGCGTGTTGGTCATCATATATCCAACAATTTGGACTTTCGTATCGGCGAGTGTCCCTTGGTAACAATTCCGTACGCTTCATGGACACTCCTGGCGGAGCCCCCGAGATATCCTTAGCTCGTGTTGGGTTATATGAAGAGGTGTCCGGAAACGCCGTATTTGTGCTACATGTGAAGGATCCCGTGTATATAATCCAGTTTATGACGCGGGTTCTCGATTATAATAGACTGCGGAGGTTTGTGTGGAGAGAGCAATTTGAGCAATTTGTCAATGATCAAAAGTATCGAGGGATCGGTGAGGTTGCAAAGGCATTGGAAGAACTGGGTCCGGCGGGAGAGCGGTGGCTTGCAATCGAGTCATACTCAAGTAATCATGATGTTTACCTTGACCTCCTTAGTCACATGGTGAATCCCGGAATGCGTGAAAGTCTGCTAGCATCCGTAAGTGAAAGGGATGCCGAAAAGTATCGAAAACTTATGCGACTGGCAGAGGAATTGAAAAGTCATTGAATATTTTGTGAGCTTGAATCATTGAAAACCGAATTAAAGGCTGTAGAGTGGGTTGGCCAAAAGGGTCTTGCTTCAATGATCTGGTTCGCTAATTCGCGTTCCCGGATCTGCTGAGTGCTGTTTTATGATTCTTGACGAAAGTAGTGGACGTTCACGTGAAAGTTGCTCTCGTGGTCCTGCGGTTGTGATAATTCTCTCCGTAGCGCTGCTAATGGCGTTAAGTGTTTGGTTGGGTGTGGGTCGGGATTGTCGGAATAACACTCCTAACACGAGGCGATTGTTGGAGGGTGTTGGAGTTTGGAATGCTTGGCGAGAGGAGAAGCCTTGGGGGGCGCCTGATCTGATTCGGAGCGATTTTCGTAAGGTTAGGCTTGACGGGGTGAATTTTAGTGGAGCTAACTTGTTTCAATCTTGTCTGACCGAGGCATCACTAGTTGGAGCAGATCTACAAAATGCCAATGTTTCGCAGTCTCACTTGGATAGAGTCGATCTTAGGAATGCAACACTTGTACAAATGAGAAGTGTGCTAGCAACATGGATCGGGGCAAATCTCAGTCAGGCGGATGCGAGGGGCGCTGGATTTGATGATTCAGATCTGAGTAATGCAGATCTGTCGGAATGCAACCTCCAATACGCTACGTTCTTGTATTCCAATTTGGGTGGTGCTAGCTTGCGCGGTGCCGATTTGAGTGGTGCCTACTTGGTATTTGCATCGCTAAGAGGAGTAAAGGATTGGGAAAAGATTAAGAGCATCAAGTGTGCGAATATTTTTGGGGCTGACGCTCCACCTGGTTTTCGGTCGTGGGCGCTATCTCGTGGTGCGATGGAAATAGATTGGAATGATTACCAAGTCTGGCTGAATGCACGTGACCGATGTATGGCAGAAGTGAAATCGAGCGAAGAAGTCAGGTGAAGTGGAAAAATAGGGAGAAGCGCCGGGATAATCCGGCAATATGTTGGGTGTGAGAATCACCTACAGTGAAGAGCAGGTTATCACACTGTCCTCCGAGTCATGTCTGTAGCCCCGTGAGGGGGCGTGGGACGCGTCGAGCGGCGGCGGGATCGAACCACGAGGATTTAGTCGAAAAGGCGCGTCGATGGAAGGTTCGAGCTGGCAGGGGAACTGGGGGCCGGGGCTGGGCGGCGGTTCGCACGAGACGCTGGCGTCGCCGGTGCGGGTGTGGCCGAACCATTCGGGGCCGCTGCTCCGGGGCTCGGGCGCGGCCTATTTCCCGCAGGGGAGCCTGCGGCACGTGGACGCGTCGGGCGGGGGCGGGCGCGTGGCGATGGGGCACGCGACGATCTACCACAGCGACCTGGAGCCGATGTTTCTGGGCTCGGTCACGACGCGCCCGCGGCACCCGCAGGGCTTCGCGAGCTTCCGATTGCCTGCCGATCCCGGACATCGGGCACTTCAACGCGTCGGTGGTGGAGGGGATGCGCCCGACGATATGATGCTACTGTGGCGGCGGGAACCAAGCCGCCGGGCCAGCCGGCGCTGTCATGGTGCTGGAGGACGGGGAGGCGAAGGCACCCGCGCGGCTATTGCTCGGCGAGCCCGGCGCGGAAGCACCATGCCAGGCGGGGCGGACGTGACGGTCAGCGCGCACGTGCACGAGGGCTATGAATTCGTGCGCTGGGAGGGCGAGGACGAGGCGGGCTGGGACGACGAGGACGACATCGGGGACGCGGGCGAGGAAAAGGCGATCGGCGACATTACGGAGTTGGACCTGCACGTGCGGTTCCAGTCCCCCGAGCCGGAAATCAAGGTGATCACCGCCGTGCTCCGGAAGATCGGCGCGGCCGAGGGCGAAGGCGAGGGCGAGGGCGAGGGCGAGGGCGAGGGAGAGGGAGAGGGAGAGGGAGAGGGCGAGGGCGAGGGAGAGGGAGAAGGCGAGGGAGAAGGCGAGGGAGAAGGCGAGGGAGAAGGCGAGGGAGAAGGCGAGGGAGAAGGAGGGAGAGGGAGAGGGAGAGGGAGAGGGAGAGGGAGAGGGAGAGGGAGAGGGTGAAGGTGAAGGCGAGGGTGAAGGTGAAGGCGAGGGTGAGGGTGAGGGTGAGGGTGAGGGTGAGGGTGAGGGTGAGGGTGAGGGTGAGGGTGAGGGTGAGGGTGAAGGAGAGGGTGAAGGAGAGGGTGAAGGAGAGGGCGAGGGAGAAGGTGAGGGAGAAGGTGAGGGAGAAGGTGAAGGCGAGGGAGAAGGAGAAGGAGAAGGAGAAGGAGAAGGAGAAGGAGAAGGAGAAGGAGAGGGCGAGGGTGGACCTGCTACATACTCTTTAACCGTTTGGGACTGGGCTGGCCTGGATGTAACGGATCCGCCATCTGGTACTTATTCTGTCACGGTCGGTGGGCCTGTCTCGGTCTTAGCCGACTCGGCACTACCGGACGGCCGCACTTTCCAGTACTGGCAGCGCTGGAATCAAAATGAGGGTGCATGGCACCAGAGTGGGAACCCGCTAGTGTTTGATATGCCCGCAGCCAATCACACAGTAGCGCCAATCTACGAAATAGGTGGTGAAGGGACTTGGGGAGTATCGTTTCGATCCATGGTTGAAACTCTCGATTCGGAAGGTAACCCGAGAATCGAGATCGCGGACTGCGACTTCGCGGACTAC
This sequence comes from Candidatus Hydrogenedentota bacterium, assembly GCA_019637335.1. Taxonomy (NCBI): domain Bacteria; kingdom Pseudomonadati; phylum Candidatus Hydrogenedentota; species Candidatus Hydrogenedentota bacterium. Next base: position 59,504 of record JAHBVV010000010.1, read on the forward strand.
GACGGCATCAATGTGGTCGGATGTCCCTCCGGTGTGGCCACGGTGTATTTCGAACAAGAGGATATCAATGGGCGTGGCTGGGTTCTTGGCGGAGAACTTGACGAACAGTACCGGTATGACTTTTATGTAGAGGCGGGAATGACCTCGTACCCTCCGCCTTCGGCGGCTGTGACGCTATTCAACCGCTGGGAAGCCACGCCACTCATCGACGATCTTGACGGCGCTTACCACGGATTCGGAACGATTACGCTTGACAGGCGTTTTCATACCGTCAAAGCCATCTTCCGAAACCACACACTAACAGCAAGCGTGGCGCTACCGGGAGGGAGGGACTATCTCCTCCCCGGGGAGAACTTGCAGGCATTTCCGGCCACCTGGTATTTCGAGCCGGAACTGCCGCAAAACGTAAGCGTTGGATATGTTGGGGTGACTCCTGTCCCGAGCCCGCAGCCAAATGTGCAACGGTTGCAGGTAGATGTCGAAATTCACACGCCGGCCGATTCCGCGTATAATATGAGGATAGCGCGTCGAACGATAACAGTGCCGGTGGTCTGCGGTACCAAGGCCGCGCCGGATGTCGGATGCGCGGATGTCGAGATTTTCTTGACGTTTGACGATGGACCGGATGGTAGTAAGGCGCCGACATCTCCCTCAAACAAGACGAAGAAGGTCCTTGACGCACTCAAGAACCATACGGTCCCCGGCACGGAGGAGACACTGCCGGTAAAGGCGACGTTCTTCGTTCAAACGCATTCGGACGCCGGGCGAGGAAACAGCGCCAACGGGCGCCCACTCCTTGACAGGATGCTTGGGGAAGGCCATGGAATCCAGATTCACACCGGGAGCGAGCAGGATCATCAGCCACATGCCGAGCTTGCTACAACCGATAATGTCAACATTGTTCCTATGCCAAGTTCCCTAAGGTCAAAACTACTAAGTGAGGGGGTTTCGCAGAGTACTGTCGATGGCATTGATACTCACCTCGAAGCTACCTTGGTACGCGCTAGGCACTTCTTACAGGGCGTGGAGATTGAAGGGAATAGTGCAAACCCAACGTGGGTGCGCCCGCCGTACGGATTCACATATCATGGGTCGTCTCCGGAACCAGACCCAAACGTGGTCAAGGAGATCTACAAAAAGTTGGGGTTACACCTTGGTCCAGAGCCGGAAGCCGGGTATGCGAACGGAAACAATTGGCATATAGATAGCACGGACTCCCATGCGAGCCCGACGGTAGCTTCCGTTAAGCAAGAACTAGTACGTCAATTGGGTATAGCAATGCAGGCGAACATGGACAAGCTTGTTATACTGTTTCACGATACAAAAGTGCTAACCGCAGACAACATTGAGGTCTACATGGACTTGATCCACGAAGAACTGGCCAAGGACGGTAAACGTCCAGTTTTCAAGGTGATGCCCCCAAACCCTGGATACTTTGGGGAGGTAATTGAGCCGGTAGGATGATACGTATGTTGCCGAGATGTATCAATCGATTGAACGTCGTGCTGGAGGACCAGTGCGACGGGCATGGATGAGGGGTATTCACAGTGAAAGCGTGTTTAAGACGAAATCTGGTGTGTGTTTGCAGCCTTGGGAATCGCGCGAAACGGAGCCACGAGTCATTTACTAGGGTCACAGTGGCTATTCTGATGGCTGTATTTTTCCTTGCTGCGCAGTCGGTTTATGATGAGATTGCGGCAATCCTTAGTGAGTCAGGTCGGACCCCTCAGGAGGAGCTAGTCGAGCGACTGGTGCAAGTTGGAGAGGCGGACGCCAATGCATTAGTTCAGCATCTCGCAGCGAATCGGGATACGCCACCGCATGCACTCATAATTGCCTTGGCGGAGTTGGGCGAATCGTCGGCCGTGCCCGTATTGCTGGACTCGCTTTCGAGTAATCCCTTAATTATCAGAGAACTCCCAAAGTTCGAGCATCCACTGCTGGAGCCGCTATTTCAGGATTATGTGAAAGACGATGAAGTATACGTCGAGTACAGACTCATCGCGGCCGCCGCGCTGTTGCGGTCTGGCGATGCGCATTCACGTAGTCTTGCCAGCGAGTTCGTGCTCGATGTGGATCGGGTGACGGATTCAATCGACCGCTCGTATCCGTTGGGCGGCGTCACAACGAACTGGCATTATGAGGAGTGGGGCGCCGCGCTGTTGGAAATCAATACGCCGGAAGCGATAGACGTCATGTGCTCCTGGCTCTATGAGGGCGTGATGAATTGGAACGCGAAAAAGATCGTGGATGTGATGACTCAAGTTAAGGAGCCAAGTGCTGCCGTTATTGAAAAGTTGTTTTTCGCGATTAAGGAATACGATTACGATGCCACGGTGCAATTGACCGCGTTGGAGTCATTGCTGAGGCACGACAATGTTTCGATCAAACGGATTGCGGAGTACTACGAGGAATATCTCGCGCCGTATGACGTGCATGAGTTGCTGAAGTCCCGCCAGAACGAAGTCAAGGCAATGATTGACGAGCGGCTTTCGCGGGTGGAGACCGGTGGCGGAGATGAGTTAGCGAGAGCGGAGTATTCAACAAACTCGGAGGTTTCCGAAAACGGTGAATTGCACCCGTCGACGACCGACATAAATACACCAAATACCGCACCGTTGGACGAACCGAGACCGTCTAGTTCGACCGGCGGGTTCGGGTCTCGTTTGCAGGCGGAGGATTTAGACACGATCAGTGCGACCTCAGCCAATTCATCGCCGCGTCCGGTGGCGTTTGAAGAAGGTGGCACGGCAGTCCGTACAGTTGGGGTATGGATTGCTACGTCATTCATCGGCGGAGTGCTGGCACTCGGATTGTGGCGCCTCGGGCGGCGTCGGGCGCGTCGGTCTGGGTAAACCACGCCGGGCCGCTGGGGCGGACGACGGCCCCGGTCTCGTTCCCCTTGGGCAGCCTGGTGCATGTCGATTCGAGCAGCGGGGGCGGGCGCGTGGCGATGGGGCATGCGACGATCTACCACAGCGACCTGGAGCCGATGTTTCTGGGCTCGGTCACGACGCGCCCGCGCCACCCGCAGGGCTTCGCGGAGAGCCTGGATTGCCTGCCGATCCCGGACATCGGGCACTTCAACGCGTCGGTGGTGGAGGGGATGCGCCCGATCGAGCAGGAGGGCATTGTGGTGGCGGGGGAATTCAAGCCGCTGGGCCAGCTGGTGCTGTCGGCGGTGCTGGAGGACGGCGAGGCGGCGCCGTGCGCGGGCTATTGCTCGGCGAACCCGGCGCGGAAGTACTATTATGCGGGGTCGGACGTGACCGTCAGCGCGCATACCGGCCGCCCCCTGGGCACGGACAGCTTCCTGAGCAGGTTGGAAGCCCAACTCGGCCGCCGCCTCCGCGCCCTGCCCGTCGGCCGCCCGCGGAGGGTAAAGACGGGTGACAATTGGCAGTTGGCAGTTGGCAGTTGGCAGTTGACAGTTGACAGTTGACAGTTGACAGTTGACAGTTGACAGTTGACAGTTGACAGTTGACAGTTGGCACAGGGGTGGTGAAAGGGTGGGTCATGCAGGATGCCGGGCTTTCTGGGAGTTGCGCCGCTCGTGTGGGGTGTTGATGGCGGTGGTGGGTTGGTGTTGCTCCAGGCACACGAATCCGCCTGGGGCGGAATCGCGTGGCACGGGGGAGTTGGTTGTGGCGGGGATGGAGTGGTTAGCGGTGGGATTGCACGGGCAATCTCTTGGGGGCTTGACCGTGGCACACCTGGGTGATGGCGGGCGGACGGGGTGACTCTGGCCGGGACGTACCCCCGCTTGCTGGCTTTTGTGGGTGGGGTTGGGTGTGTGGTTTGGACGTTGGGTGTTGTGCGTTGCGTGTGGCGTGTGTGCGGCGGTACGTCCCTTGTGGGCTTGTCCGTGGCGCGCTTGTTGCCGGGGGCGTTGGAGTGGCCTGGGTGACGGGGTCAGGTCCGCCGGGAGCGTCCCCTGGTTTGTACGGGGCTTGTTTCCGGCCGTTTCAGAGCTCGTTCAGGGCGTCCAGGCGGCCTTCCATGAGTTTTGCGAAGGGGCGCGTGACCTCGATTCGCTCGAGTATTATCTTGGCGACGGCGGTCATGGGGACGGCGAGCAGCATGCCGCTGAATCCCCAAAGGACGCCCCAGAAGATGAGGGCCATCAGAATAACGACGGGGTGCAGCCCGAGGGTATTGCCCATGATCTTGGGTTCCAGGACGCTTCCAATCATGATCTGGATGATGGTGGGGAGGAGTATGGCGAGTGCGATTGTCGTGCTGGAGGTGTCGGGGCGGAGCATGACGAAGGGCACGGGCAGCAGGGTGGCGATGATGGATCCGAGCGTGGGGATGAAGTTCAGAATAAAGGCGAAAGCCCCGAAGGACATGGAGTAGCGGACGTCGAGGGTTTTGAGGACGGCGAAGACCAGCATGCCGGTGAGAAATGACATGATTATCTTGATGATGATGTATTTCTGGACGCGGGTTTCAATTTCCAGGAGGACCCCGGTTCGAAGGGTCATGCTTTTCTCGCGGCCCGTAAGCAGAAACGCGGTGAACAGCATCACAAGCATTCCGTTGGACAGGACGGAGAAGACGCCGGAGGAGAGGGTGCGCGCCACTCCTTTTATGGCGCCGGTGGGCATGAGCAGCGAGAGGTCGAGCGGGCTTGGCTCGTTGGGGGGGAAGTTCAGGTCGGCGTCCGTGTTCGATGGGTTGCTTTTGGCGGCGGGCCGGCGTGACGAGTTTTCTTCCGCTATCAGATCCACGACTTTTTGCAGGGGCTTTGAGCGTTCGGCCTGGATAATCAACCTCGAGAGTTGCGCTTCGTATTCGGCCGCGTTGTTGGCGAATTGGCGGACGGTAATGGAAACGAGGAGGCCGGTGGCGAGGACGGCGCCGAAGCCCATCGAGAGCGTGAGGACGAGCGCCACCGCCCGCCCGATCCGAAGGGTCTTCACCTGAAAATCGATGATGGGTATGAGCACGAGGGACAGGAACGCGGCCAGGGTAAAGGGGATGAGGACGGCGCGAAGGAGGTACAAGGTGACCGCCAGGCCGATCATGGTGAGAAAGGCGATGCACAGGATCAGAATGCGGGACTCGTAGTGCCGGCTTGTCGCGGGCAGCCACTCGACATCAAGCGGTTGCGGGTCGTCTTTCGCCACAGTGTAGTCCGCCTCTATCGGCGCGCCGCCGGGCTCTTTCTCTTCCCGGGCCGGCGTGCTGGCCGGGGCCTCGGTCGTTTCCGGGGGCTCGGGCTCGAGCTGTTTGCGCCAGGAGGCGAGTTGGGAGGAAGTGAGATTCTCGCGCTTCAGCAGCCGCTTTTTCGCATCCGGTGATGGGGCCGCGCCGGCTTCCTTGAGAATGCGCTTCTTATACGCCGCAGTGAAGCGGCGCCGCCCGGCGCCGGCCTGTTTCGTGGATGACGGTTTGGCTGGCGCAGCGGCCGCTTTTTTCGCGGGAGCGCGTTTGGCGCGGGCGGGAGCCCGGGGGCCATCCGCGGCCGAGTCCTTTTGTGATCCGGGTTTGCCGCTCATCGTTGTGCTTTTCGAAACATGCTCCGACCCATGGCGGAGAACCTCCTGTCAACGTAACGCCGCGCCTGATAGGGGCCGCTGCGCGCCGCCGCGCCGCAGGATGCGAAACCCACAGGAAAACGTGCGAGAACATCGCACTTTCAGGTAGCCGCGAACCGACACTGCCCGCGCTGGACAGTGGGGCGCGACCGCGATCGCCGTACTGAATTCCGATTCAATTCTAGAACCCGGATGCCGCTTCAACGAGCCGCCGCATGGGCGTTTCAGGCAGCTTCAAGGGTAGGGGAATACACCATGAAAATGCAAGCTCGCGGCGAAAACGGCGCCAGAAATCATTGAAAACTCCCCGGCGCCCGCCGGTTGTAATCGCCACGAACCGGCGCGGCGCCCACAGGCGCGCCGCAAAGCTGGATCAAATTCCACCATAGATTCCCGCCGCGCCCCACTACGTGTCTCCGCCGTAAAATTATGGCGGTTGGCCCGCCCACCGTGGCTGCGGCGGACTTGGGCCGGGACGTACCCCCGCGTGGTGGCGTTCGTGGGTGGGGTTGGGCGTGTGGCTGGACGTGGTGTGTGGTGGGCTGGTTGTGGCGTATGCGCGGCGGTACGTCCCTTGCGGGCTTGTCCGTGGCACGCGTGGGTTGGTTGCACCGGGGATGGGGTGGTTTGGGTGGGAGTGCACGGGCAAGCCCTTGTGGGCTTGACCGTGGCACACCTGGGGTGATGCGGCGGGGGATTGGGGGCTGGGCGCGTTTGCTTTTTTTTCAGACGCAGCCGTAGGCGAGCATGGCGTTGGCTACTTTGATGAAGCCGGCGACGTTGGCGCCCTGGACGTAGTTGACGTGGCCGTTGGTTCCGGCGCCGTGCATGACGCATTTGTTGTGGATGTCGAGCATTATCTTCTGGAGTTTGGCGTCGACTTCGTTGCGGGACCAGGAGAGGCGCATGGCATTCTGGCTCTGTTCGAGGCCGGAGACGGCGACGCCGCCGGCGTTGGCGGCTTTGGCAGGGCCGTAGAAGATTTTGGCGTGGAGGAACTGGTGGACGCCGTCGAGGTCGGTGGGCATGTTGGCGCCTTCGCTGACGGCCTTGACGCCGTTCTTGAGGAGGATGGCGGCGTCTTCTCCGCTGATTTCGTTCTGGGTGGCGGAGGGAAAGGCGACGTCGCAGGGGACGCACCACGGGCGCTTGTCGGGGTGGAAGCTGGCCTGGGGATATTTTTCGGCGTATTCGGCGATGCGCCCGCGGCGGACTTCCTTGAGGTTCTTGACGAAGGCGAGTTTTTCGGGGTTGAGGCCGTCGGGGTCGTGGATGAAGCCGCTGGAGTCGGAGAGGGTGAGGACTTTGGCGCCGAGTTCGAGGGCTTTTTCGACGGTGTAGATGGCGACGTTGCCGGAGCCGGAGACGGTGCAGGTCTTGCCGGCGAGGCTGTCGCCCTCGTGGTTGAACATGTTCTCGCAGAAGTAGACGCAGCCGTAGCCGGTGGCTTCGGGGCGGATGAGGCTGCCGCCGTAGGCGAGGCCCTTGCCGGTGAGGACGCCGGTGTGCTCGTTGGCGAGGCGCTTGTACTGGCCGAAGAGGTAGCCGATTTCGCGTCCGCCGACGCCGATGTCGCCGGCGGGCACGTCGCGGTCGGCCCCGATATGGCGGAAGAGCTCTGTCATGAAGGCCTGGCAGAAGCGCAGGACCTCGCGGTCGCTCTTGCCCTTGGGGTCGAAGTTGGCGCCGCCCTTGCCGCCGCCCATGGGGAGGCCCGTGAGGCTGTTCTTGAAGGTCTGCTCGAAACCGAGGAACTTGAGGACACTGTGGTTCACGGAGGGGTGGAAGCGGAGGCCGCCCTTGTAGGGGCCGATGGCGCTGTTGAACTGGACGCGCCAGCCGCGGTTCACGTTAAATTTGCCGCGGTCGTCTTCCCAGGTCACACGGAAGATTATGCTGCGCTCGGGCTCGGCCATGCGTTCGAGGATGTGCGCGTCGCGGTACTCGGGGTGTTCGAGGAGGAAAGGCATCACGCTCTCGGCGAATTCTTCCACGGCCTGGTGGAATTCGGATTCGCCCGGGTTGTTGCGCCGGATTTCTTCCATGAACCGGGCGGTTTCCTTGGTTGCCTTGTCACGCATGTGGGTCTGCCTTTCCAGGATAAATCAGGTGATGTCCCCCTTCCCAACCGGCACACGTTTTCCCTTGAAATCCATGGCCGAATTCTCTCCCCTGCAGGCCATTATTTTCCTCTGATCATGGCGCCGATGTCAATCTGAGGCCCGCCGATGTATTCGCGCCCCCCGGCTTTGCTACACTTTCGGGCGGCGGTTGCAGGGTCGCACCGTTATGGAGGACAACGCCGGGTGGCGATTACGGTAAATGACGAAGTGCTGGATGACGACGCCGTCGCGGGCGTATTGCAGGAGCTGGCCGCGCAGGATGCGGCGATCCGGGAGTTGGACGAGGCCGAGCGGCGGCGGCGCGCGGAGGAAGCCCTGATCGAGCGGACGCTGGTGCGCCAGGCGGCGCAGTCGGAGGGTCCGCCGGTTCGCGCGGTGGACATCAAGCGCGAGGTGAAACGCGCGATAGCGAATGCGGGCAGCCAGGATGCGTTCGACAAGTATCTTGAGCAGGCCGGCTTGACCCTGGCGGCGGTGGAGGCGGATATCGAGATGCGGCTGAAGATCGACGGGCTTCTCGACCGTGTTTGCGCGGGGCTCGCGCCGCCGGATGACGCGGCCTGCCGCGCGTTCTATGACGCGCATCCGGACCTCTTCATGACCGAGGAGCATATCCGCGCGTCGCACATCGTGCTGCACTGCTCGGGCAACGCGCTGGAAGAGCACGCGGCGCACGCGCGCCTGAAGGCGGTGCACGAGGAAATACTTGAGGGCAAACCGTTTGAGTCCTTCACGCGGCATTGCAACGACTGCCCGGACGACGAGGGCGACCTGGGCTATTTCGGGCGCGGCATGATGGTGCCGGAGTTCGAGGACGTCGTGTTCAACATGCAGCCCGGCGAGGTGAGCGACGTGTTCAAGACGCGCTTCGGCCTGCACATCGCCAAGGTGACCGATCGTATCCCCGCGGCGCCCCGCCCCTTCGAGGACGTGAAGGAGGAGGTGCGGCGCCACCTGTACGAGCAGGGGGAGAACGCGCGCATCGACGCGTACACGGCGGAATTGAAGCGCCAGGCGACGATAACGCGCGACGCCTGAGATAGGCCGTCAGCCGACATAGGGCGTTTCGCGTCCTTTCCGACGATTAGAAAGACAGGAGCCGCATGATTCTACGCATATTGAACACCGCTGTCATTGTATTGGCCGCAGCCTCTCTGCCGGCCGATGTTTTCGAGGGGGCGGAGTGGCTTCGGGACCCGCGCATGGCGGATCAGCCCATCGTCAATCAACTCGCCCGGGCCAGCGTCCCGGCGCCCGAGGCCGTAGGCCCGAAAAACGTGCACACCCTGCTGCGCAAGGAAATCGCGCTCAAGGCGCGGCCATCGAGCGCCATGCTTTACATCACGGGCGACGACTACTACCACTTTTTCATCAATGGCAGCCCGGTGGTGCAGGGTCCGGAGGGGGGGTATCACTTTTCTCACCCCTACTACTGGCTGGACGTGACGGAATTCCTCGATGCGGGCGCAAATTGCCTGGCGAGCCACAGCTACTACCAGGGGCTGCGCAACCGGGTGTGGGGCAGCGCCGACAACCGGTCGGGCTTCATGCTGCGCCTCGAAGTGACGTACCCGGACGGCGCGACGGAGGAGTTCGTGACGGATTCCTCCTGGAAAGCGCACTCCTTGCAGGCGTTTCCGGGGGAGGAGACCGTGGGCTACCAGACCCAGTTTCTGGAGCATATCGACATGCGCCAGATGCCGTCCGGCTGGGCGCTTGTGGGATTTGACGACAACGCCTGGGCGGCGCCGCTGACGGGGCGGCAGGATCATGTTTTCGCGCGGCAGGCCACGCCGCCGCTCCAGCGCTACCGCATCGATCCGCCGGTTAGAAAAGACCTTGGGAACGGGGCCTGGTTCTACGACTTCGGCGTCGGAATCGTGGGGCAAACCCGGGTGGAGATCCAGGGGCCGGAAGGCCACACGATCACGGTCCGGCATGCCGAGGAACTGGACGAAAACGGGCGGGCGCGCTACAAGATGCGCGCGAACATCACCTACGAGGAGAAGCCCGTGCTTTCCGGGGGGAAGGACGTCATCCCCTTCTACGATTACCGCGGATTTCGCTACATCGAGGTGCTGGACGCGCCGGAGGAGCCGGAGGTGTGGGTCATGGCGCGGCACCATCCCTTCGATCCCGCCGCGAGCGCATTCACTTCGAGCGATGCCGAGCTGGAGCAGATCTTCCGCATCTGCAAGAACGGTATCCACATGGGCTGCCAGGGCGGCTTCCTGGATTGTCCTACGCGTGAAAAGGGGCAGTACCTCGGCGACGCCGTGATCGCGGCGCGGGCGCAGATGTGGCTGACGGGCGACGCGAGCCTGACGCGCAAGGCGCTCTACGAGTTCTATCTTTCCTGCCAGGTGCACCCGGGCATGCTGGGCGTTGCGCCGGGGCATTTCATGCAGGAGATAGCCGAGTTTCCGTTGCAATACGCGCTGCTGTTGGAGCAGTACTACCAGCGCACCGGGGACCGCGAGTTCGTTCAGCTGATGGCCGACAACGTGTTTCCCGGGTTGTACGGGTATTATTCGGGGTTTGAGAACGAAGCCGGGCTCATTGTGGGCTTGGAGCGCTCCGAGAAGTGGCTGGTGGTCGACTGGCCACCGAACCTGCGGGATGGCTACGACTACGACCTCTCCATCACCAACGGGAACACCGTGCTGAACGCCTTTTACTATGGCGGGCTTCGCGCGGCGGCGCGCATCGAACGCGCGCTGGGCCGTGACGGGCAGGCGCACGATGCGCGGGCGGACCGCCTGGAGGAGGCTTTTGCCGCACACGTCGCGAATCCGGAAACCGGGCTGTACCGCGATGCGCCGGGCTCCGAACACAGTTCACTGCACGCCAACGCGATCCCGCTGGCCTTCGGGCTGACGGCGGGCGCGGATCCGGCCCGGATGCTGGCGCTTATCGAGGAAAAGGGCCTCAATTGCGGGGTCTACATCGCCTCCTACGTGATTGAGGCCTGTTTCCGGGCCGGCGCGCCGGACCTGGGTTTTGCGCTGCTGACGAACGATACCGATTTCGGCTGGAAGGCCATGATCCGCGCAGGCGCCACGACCTGCATGGAGGTTTGGCGTCCCGAGCAGAAGCGCAACGCGAGCTGGCTGCACCCGTGGAGCAGCAGCCCGATTTACATCCTAGCCGAGCATGTTTTCGGGCTCAGCCCGGGGAGTCCCGGTTTCGAAACAATCCGGTTCGCGCCGCCCGCGATTTCGAACCTGCCCGCGATGACCTTAACTGTGCCCCATCCCAAAGGCCCGTTGACGGTGGAATACGCGCCGGAATCGGGGTATGCGATCCGCGCGCCCGAGGGTGTTTCCGTGGAGCGCGTCGCGCCCGCTGATACCGTGCGGCAGGCCGCCAACACACCCGCCAGCCAGGGAGGACCCGCCATGATCGATGCATTTCAGGAATACCTCGATACCTTCGGCTGGGAAAAGCGCGTTGGCGCGGGACTTGGCGTGTGGGTTTCGGTGGATGAGCAGCGCCTGCGGCTGATTCAGGGCGGGAAGGTAGTCTGGGATGTGCCCTGCGCTACGGCGTCGGCGGGCACGGGATCGGTGTCCGGAAGCCTTCAGACGCCGCTCGGGTGGCACCGGGTCGATTCCAAGTTTGGCGATGGCGCGCCGTGGGGGCAGGTCTTTCGCTCGCGTGTGGCGACCAAGGAAGTCTGGAAGCCGGGCCAGGACACGAAGGAGGACCTGGTGCTTACGCGGGTGCTCTGGCTGGATGGCCTGGAGCCGGGGAAGAACCAGGGCAAGACGGGAGACGGGGTGCTGGTGGATTCGAAGGAGCGCTGCATCTATATCCACGGAACCAACGGCGAGGACAAGATCGGGACGCCGTCCTCTCATGGGTGTATCCGCCTGCTGAACGACGATGTCCTGCTGGCGTTCGAGCGTATCCCGCTGGAGACCCCGGTGCTGATTACTGAACGCTGAGTGCGCCCATCATCGTTTCGGGCCGCATGCGCGGGGTGTGATACAGTGAAAGTGAGGCCGGAACGCGGCACTGGAAACGAGGAAGACGGCATGACCCAGCCCTTGAAGATCCTGTTTATGACGTCGGAAGTCGCGCCCCTGGTGGTTACCGGCGGGCTTGCGGACGTGTCGGCGGCGCTGCCGCGGGCGCTGAAGGATTCGGGGCACGATGTGCGCATCGTGCTGCCCTTCTACGGCCGCCTGCCCGGTCTGCCGGAATCGGCGCGCCGGGGCGTTTGCACCGCCCATCTCGGCGGCCACACGGCGCACGGCGGTTTCTGGGAGACGCGCCTTCCGGACAGCGAGATTCCCCTTTACCTGGTGGAGCACGATCATTACTTCCGGCGCGGCGGGATTTACGACGACGGGTCGCACGAATACTACGACAATGCCGAGCGCTTCTGTTTTTTCAGCCAGGCCGCGCTCGATGGCATAGCGGGCACGGGCTGGAAGCCCGACGTGGTGCATTGTCACGACTGGCCCACGGCGCCGGTTCCGATTTACCTCAAGACCAGCCTGGCGAATCACCCCTTCTGGCAGGGTGCGCGGGTCCTCTTCACGATTCACAATCTGGCCTATCAGGGCCGCTACGGCGCCGACCGGATGCGATACACCGGGTTCGGCGCGGAGCTGTTCAACCCCGAGTGCCTGGAATACCACGGCGACCTTAACCTGATGAAGGGGGCGATCACCTTTGCGGATCGCATTTCGACTGTCAGCCCGCGCTACGCCCGCGAAATTCAGACGCCGGAGTACGGCGCGGGGCTCGACGGCATATTGCGCGCCCGGGTGCGCGACCTTTCCGGGATTCTGAACGGCGCGGACTATGCCCGTTGGGATCCGGCGACGGATCCACATCTGCCCGCGAACTACAGCGCGGCGGATCCTTCCGGGAAGGCGGTTTGCAAGCGGAAGTTCCAGCATCTCGTCGGGCTGCCCGAGACCGACGCGCCCCTCTTCGGGATCGTGAGCCGCCTCGTCTGGCAGAAGGGCATCGATCTCATCATGGACAGCGTTCACCTGCTCCCCGAGGATATCGCGCAGGTGGCGGTGCTGGGCACGGGCGACCCCTACTACGAGCAGCAACTCAAGGCGCTGGAGCAGCAGCGCCCCGACGAGATCCGGGTGATGCTCGATTTCAACGTTCCGGTGGCGCACCAGCTCCAGGCCGCGTGTGATTTCTTTCTGATGCCCTCGCGTTACGAGCCTTGCGGTTTGAGCCAGTATTACAGCCTGAAATATGGCTCAATCCCGATCGTGCGGCGCATCGGCGGGCTGGCGGATACCGTGCGCGATATGAACCGCGTCAACCTTCGCCGGGGCGTGGCGGATGGCCTGGCGTTTGTGCCGGTGACCCCGCATTCGCTGCACCGGCGCATGCTGGAAGCCATTGACCTGTACCACGACCGCGAATCCTACCGCGCGATTCAGGCGCGGGGTATGGCGGCCGATTACTCCTGGGACCGTTCGTGCGGGGCCTACGTGGAACTGTACCGCAAGTGCATGAAGGCCGCGTGACCATGCGTTTGAGGGTGGAGACCTGCTCGCCCGAGCAAACCGAGGCGATCGGCTATGTGTTGGCGGATTGTCTGGCGCCCGGGACGCTGATCGCGCTCTTCGGCGACTTGGCGACCGGCAAGACCTGCCTGGTGCGGGGCATGGCGCGGCGCCGGGCCGGGGAGGGCGCGGTGCACAGCCCGACCTTCACGCTGGTGAATCAATACGGTGTGGAGTGTCCGCTCTATCACCTGGATCTTTACCGGCTGGGGGGCCCGGAGATGCTGGCCGACCTGGGGTATGAAGAAGTCTTCGACGGTGGCGGGCTATGCGCGGTGGAATGGGCCGAGCGCGCCGGGGACCTCCTGCCCGCCGATCGGCTCAACATCTACCTGGCGCACGCGGGCGGGGACCGGCGCACGGTGGAAATTGAAGCGGTTGGTCTCGCGCTGCCGGCGGATCTGGCCGACCGGATTCAGTCGGCCCTGGCGGCGGCAGGGGGCTGAGTCGACGGTCGCGCGGCGGGGTTATTTTCCAAGCTGGCGGAGCGCGTCGCAGAGTTCGCGCGCGCTTGCGTAGCGTTCCTCGGGGTCCTTCGCGATGCACTTCATGATGAGGGCGTCGAGCGCGGGGGGGACGTCTTCGACCCGGCTGCTCGGCGGGGGCGGCGTTTCCTCGATCTGCCGCATAAGCACGTTTCCGGTGCAGAAAACGGGCTCGCCGATCAGCAATTCGTAGAGCACCATGCCCATCGCGTAGATGTCCGAACGGCCGTCGACATCCTGGCCTTTGGCCTGCTCCGGGGACATGTAGCAGGGCGTACCCATCACCACATTGCTTGCCGTAAGGCGCTGGCCGTAGCCCTTGGCCAGGCCGAAGTCCATCAGCTTCACGAGTCCACCCTTGGCGATGAGGATGTTGTCGGGCTTGATGTCCCGGTGCACGATGCCGGCCTGGTGGACGGCGTCGAGCGCGGCGCAGGCCTGCCCGACGATGTTGACCGCTTCGCGGGCGGAGAGCTTGCCCTTCTTCTTCATGAACTGGTTCAGGTTCGGCCCCTCGATGTATTCCATCGCGATATACGAACTGCCCTGCTCCACGCCGATATCGTAGATGCTGAGAATATTGGGATGGGTCACCTGGGCGGCGGCGCGCGCCTCGCGCTGGAAGCGCAGACGATACTCCTCCGACTCATCCACCAGGGAGCCCAGGAATTTGAGGGCCACCGGGCGGTCGAGCTGCGTGTCCCGCGCCTTGTAGACGACGCCCATCCCGCCGCGCCCAAGTTCCCGCTCCAGTTCGTAGCGGTTCTTGAGGCTGTTTTCCACCATGCTCATCACGGGGGACTTGCCCTGCTCGGGGGCGGGCGTGGCCATGGTGGGCATGGAGCCGATGGCGGCGGGCCCCTGTCCGGCGCCCGCCATGGAAATGCGCGATTGCACGCTGGACAGGCGGTGCGCGACATCGCGGTATTCCACGTCAACACTCCGGATTTTCAGCAGCACCTCCCGCGAGGCCTCCAGTTTGCCCAGCTGCTCGTAGGCCAGCGCGAGCATCCAGAAGTAATCGATGTTGTCCTTGCGGACACGCTCGCCTAGCAGGTGGTTTTCGAGCGTGGCGGCGCAGTGGGCGTAGTCCTTCAACTCGTAGAAGGCGCGGCCCAGCAACTGGCGGGATTCGCCGAAGTGGGGGCTGCTTTCCGGGAGCTTCTGAAAAATCCGCACGGCTTCTTCCCAGTGTTTTGCGTGCACCAGCGCGAAGCCCGCTCCGTAAAACTCGCCGGCGCGCTCGTAGTTTTCCGCCGCGAGCTCGGCCTCGTTGGCCTTCATGAAGCAGTCGCCCGCCCGGCGGAAGGCGCCGCCGCCCTCGTAGGCCAGGCCCGCTTCGCGCCATTTGCCGATGGACTCGTAGTAGCGCCCGCCGATTTCCGAGGCGCGCTTGGTTTCGCCCGCCTGCTGCATGCAGCGCGCGGCGGCTTCCAGCTGGCCCGCCTGGAGGAAGGACTCACCGGCCTCGATGAGTTCGCCCGCCTGCTGAAAGAGCTGGGCGGCCAGTTCCGGGCGCTTAACGTGGCGGAGGGTCTTGCCGCAATACAGGGTTACCCGCCGGAGCTGGTCGCCGGGGATCTTTGCGCGCGCGGCGGGATCCTGCAGGAGCTGGGCGCAGGCCTGTGCCGCGGCGGCCAGGTGCGCCGGATCGGGCTGCGGGCCCGAGAAGAACTTTTCGTAGGCGGAGGCGCTGTCCGCGTAGCGTTTGGCAAGGAAGTATGCGTCGCCCGCTTCGGGATACGACTTCGCGAGGAGAAACTGTTTGGCGGCTTTCCGGTAGCGCTTCTTTTCCAGGTAAAAGCGCCCGGCGGTCTGGTGGCTTCCCAGTTTCTGAAGCAGGCGCGCCGCTTTCAGCGGATAGCCGGCTTTGGCCCACTGCTCGGAGGCGTCCTGGTAGCGCCGGGCGCGCTGGTACGACCGCGCCGACTCTTTCGGGCGATCCAGCGACCGGTAGATTTCGCCCAGCTTCTCGTGGTTGCGGGCTTTTTTGAGGCGGGCGATAATGCCCTCGGGGTTCTCGGCGACGGCCTGCTTTTCTTCGGCGGACAACGCGCCCTGACCGGACTTGTTGTATTCGCGCAGGTCCTTGTCGTACTGCCTGCGCCGCCTTCGATCCTTGACGCGCAGGTAGATTTCGTAAAGGAACAGCAGGATCGCCACGGTGCAGGCGATCTTTAGTCCCAGCAGACGCCATCCGGCGCTCATGTCGATCCCGAGATAGGTCACAATCCAGCCGGCCGGAACTTCCAGCAGGCCATTCCAGTACCAATTCAACAGGCGCATCGCGATTCCCCGTGCATCCAGCCGGTCTCCTCCCGTATCACTGCAACGGACAACAGTTTGGCTATCCTACTTGACCGGCTCGCACTGGGACAACTCCGGGAGCGGGGGTTTCAGCATGGGTGGCCTGGAGCACGAATGCAGAGCAATTCACACGGATAAAGATTGGGTACTTGGCCGGCGGGTTGGGTTGGGCTCTATTCGGGTGGCTCCTCAAGATGAGGCGTGTGAAGAGAGGATCATGGAGAGGAAGTGGTATTCGCGCGAAGGCGGAATCTCGGCGATGCCTTGGCCAGAAGATATGACCGCTCCCGACGACGGGTCGGGCGGTCGAATCGCTGCGCCCGCGTATGTTGGTCCGTACATTGGCCGCGGCGCCGGCGCGGTATTGGTAATTCAGGCGGGTAAGCTGCTACAGTACCGCCGCGCCGAGCGCGCCGGAGGAGGAATTTGGAGCGCGGGCGGGGGCAGCCGGGTTTGGCCGCATCGGTTCGCGGCGGCATTCGGACGCGCATGCCTTGAAAATCCGCCCGCTTCCATGCACAATACTTCTGGGAGCGTGCGCTTTCCGGCGGCAGCAGGCATACACCCGATTGACGCCGTATTCGACCGGCGAGGAGCGGAACCGGGGTGGTTTGGAGGATGCCGTCCCGATTGAGTTTCCGCTGCTGTAAGATGAGCCAGGATCAGGAGATACCGTACATTGAGGTATGCCATCATTTCCGACATTCACGCCAATCTTGAGGCGTTTTGCGCGGTCTTGGAAAAGATCGAGGATCTCGGCGTGGATCAAGTGGTTTGCCTGGGGGACGTTGTCGGTTACAACGCAAGCCCGAACGAGTGCGCCGATATTCTGCGGGAGCGGAATATCATGACGGTGCTCGGGAACCACGACGCGGTCGCATGTGGCCTGGAAGAGCCGTGGGGCTTTAATCCAGTGGCCTTGCAGGCGGCGATGTGGACCCGGGAGAACCTGAGCCCGGAGAATCTGGAGTGGCTCAGGAGCCTGCCGGATGTGCTGAATTTTGAGCACTTTGCGGCGGTGCATGGGGCCCCGAAGAACCGAAACACGTACTTGTTTACATGGGAGGACATCCTGCCGCATCTCGCCTTTCTGGAGGAACAGAACTGCAACATCTGTTTCATGGGACACACGCACAGCCCGGGCATTTTTTCAACCGACGGGGTGTATTCCGTGGACGATGACTCCCGGTTCGCCCTGGGCAACGGCAAGAGCTTTTTCATCAATCCGGGGTCGGTTGGACAGCCTCGGGATAGCAATCCGCAAGCGGCGTTTGGTATTCTGGATACAGTCGAAAACGTTTTCGAGCAGGTGCGCATCAAGTATCCAATAGAGAAGGCCGCCCGGCGCGTGATTGAGGCCGGTTTGCCTCAGTTTCTGGCTGAGCGCCTGGCGCTCGGAAAATAGGGAGTCCGCCAGATGCGGCACGGAGAAGTGCACCGCAAGACGAATGAAACGGAGGTTTCTCTCCGGATCGCCATTGATGGCGCCGGGGAATCGGATATCGCCACGGGGGTGGGTTTCTTCGATCACATGCTCACGCACCTGGCGAAGCACGGGCTCTTCGATCTGGAGGTGAAGGCGGTGGGCGATCTACATATCGACGCGCACCACACGGTGGAAGACGTTGGCATCTGTCTGGGAAAAGCGCTGCTGGACGCCGCGGGGGACTTCCGGGGAATCCGCCGCTATGGCCAGGCCTCCATCGTCATGGACGAAGCCCTGGCGGAGGTCGCTGTTGATATGAGCGGACGCCCGTTTCTGGTGTTTAACGCGGAATTTCCCACGGCTACCGTCGGCGGGTTTGACGCGGAACTCGCGCGGGAATTCTGCCAGGCGCTGGCGGTCAACGCCCGCATGACGCTGCACGTGAACTTGCGTTACGGCGCGAACACGCATCATTGTATCGAAGGAATTTTCAAGGCCCTGGCGCGGGCCCTTCGCAACGCGCTTGAACTGGATGCGCGCCAGACGGGCGTGCCGTCGACCAAAGGAATGCTGGAAACGTGATTGCCATTGTAGACTACGGCATGGGAAACCTGCGCAGCGCGCAAAAGGGTTTCGAGAAAGCCGGCTATGAGGCTGTCCTGACCCACGATCCGGCGGAGATTGACGCCGCGGACGGCGTTGTGGTGCCCGGCGTGGGCGCGTTTAAGGATTGCATGGACGGGCTTCGCGAGAAAGGGCTGGTGGAGCCTATTCTGGCGGCGGCGCATGGCGGGAAGCCCTTTATGGGCATCTGCGTGGGCCTCCAGCTGCTCTTCGAATACAGCGAAGAGGGCGAGGGGGCGGCTGGCCTCGGGATTTTCCCGGGCCGGGTGGTCCGTTTTCCGGCTTTTTCGGAGACGGGCCTGAAAGTGCCTCACATGGGTTGGAACCAGCTCGGGCGGGCGAGCGCGCCGGAGGGCGTGGACCTCCTCGAGTATACCGATGGCGCCCCGTACTGCTATTTTGTCCACAGCTATTACGCCATTCCGCAAGACCCGGCGATCACCAAGGCGACATGCTCGTATGGCGTGACCTTTCCGGCGATCGTGGGGCGAGATAATATCGTAGCGACACAGTTTCACCCGGAGAAAAGCCAGGCCGCGGGTATCGCCATTCTGCGCGCTTTCGGCGCGATGGTGTCCAGTGTAAGCCAGGTTTCCTGAAGGTTGGGGAGAGGTTATGATACGACGCATACTGGTGCCTACCGACGGCAGCGACTCATCCCAGGTGGGTGTGAATTACGCCGTGGCGCTCGCGAAGTCCTTCGACGCGCACGTGCAGGGGATATACGTAATCGATATCAAGCTCCTGGAGGGCCCTTTCCTCCAGGACCTTTCGGCGTCGCTGGGCACGGCCCCCTACGTGAATTACCAGGGCAACATCTCGATGCTCCTGGAGGAGCGCGGCAAGAGCGCGCTCCGCGCCTTGAGCGACGCCTGCGAGCGCGCGGGCGTGCGCTGCGACACGGTTCAGGGTTCGGGCGTGGTTTCGCGCGTAATCGTGGAGCACAGCGGCCTGGCGGATCTGATCGTGATGGGCCGGGGGGGCGAGCACAACGAATGGCTTGAGGGCCTCGTGGGTTCCACGGCGGAGGCCGTTATCCGGCGATCCCCGCTTCCCGTGCTGATCACGGGCGCGGAAAGCCTGGGCCGGGAGCGGATACTGGTGGCGTACGATGGCAGTTCGCACGCGCAGAACGCGCTGCGGACGGCGGTTGCGTTTGCGGAAATGTGGAATACGGCCCTGAAAATACTGGTCGTCGGGGAGGATGCCGACAGCCCGGTTGCGGCGGAGGTACAAGCCTACCTGGATGCCCACAAGGTCGATGGGTCCATCCTCCAGGCGAAGGGAGACCCGGGAGAGCAGATCATCGAGCATGCGGGTGCGCTTGGCGCGGATCTGGTGGTGATGGGGGCCTACGGGCACTCCAAGGTTAGAGAGCTTGTCGTTGGTAGTACTACAACGTATGTGATCAACCACGCGTCGTGCCCCGTGCTGCTGGCACGCTGACACGCCCGCGGAGGTGCGAGGACTAGATGGTTATGGCTGAACGCCCAGACGTGCACGAGGCCCTTATTGGCGTGGCGGGAGATTTGCCCGCCCTGCCGGCGGTGGTGGCCGAAGTTTTGCGTGTGACCGAGGATCCGATGTCGTCGACGTCGGATGTCAGCAGAATTGTTCAGAGCGATCCGGCGATGACGGCCAAGGTGCTCCGGGTGAGCAATTCGTCGTACTACGGAATGAAGCAATACGTTGGCACGCTGAAACTGGCGCTGGTCATTCTGGGTGTCCGCCAGGTGCGTAACATCGTGCTGGGCATATCCGTCTTTGAGACGCTCAACGGGCACTCCGATGATGTCCGGATCGCGCAGGACATCTGGAACCGTTCGCTCCACACCGCGGGAATCTGCAAGAAACTCTGCGAGGCGCTGGGCCTGGCCTTTCAGGGCGAAGAGTTCATTGCCGGTTTGCTCTCGGATATCGGCATTATGGGCCTGCTGCGCAAGGATCCGGGGAACTACCGGTCAACGTACGAATCGCTTGGGGACAACCTTGAGTTGCTCCGGCAGGCGGAGCAGGCGCAGTTCAAGTTTACCCATGCCCAGGTGGCGGAGGCGATGGCGGCCCAGTGGAATCTACCGCAGACGCTGACCGATGCGCTCGGGATGCAGTATCCCCGTGAGGGCCAGTCGTTGGCGAACGCCCGCGATCCGAAGCTTGCCGCCGTGTTGCGCATCGCGCGCGCGCTGAATTCCCGCCAGGAAGGGGGGATTGAAGCGGCGCTCGAAGAGGAGGAGGCTTGGGCGGCGCTGGATGGCGCCCGCAATCCCGTGACGCGGGAAGAGCGGCCTGGCCTCCTGGCGAGTGTGCAGGATGAAGTAAACGCGCTGCCGGCCATGTCGCTTTGAGCGGCCGCGCGCGGCCTGGAAATTGAGGTAGCAGTTCGTATGGCATCGAAGGAAAAAGTGGATATTCGGCGTTCGGAGCAGTTCCAGGAAATGGACGACGCCCTGACCCGGGCCATGGCCGAATTGGATTCGACGATAGATCGCGTGAGCGCCCTGTTTCAGCCCGATGGGCCCGACGCCCCTCCTGAGGCGGGCGAAGCGCCGCCCGAAACCGAAACCGCCGCCACCACCGATGCCGCTGAAAAACCAGGCGAGCCGCCGAATGAGGACGCCGAAGGCGGCGAGGGCGGGGACCAGGTATAGGCGGCGCGGCGAGCCGATTGGGCGCCGGCCGCATGATCGTCCATTTCCGCAGGACGGCCCAGGGTGAAACTACACCATGACCGAGCGCCCGCTTCGCATTCTGTTCACCGATCCCCATTCCGATGGCGGGGGGCAGGTGCGGTATATCCAGACGCTTGCCGGCGCGCTGATACGATCGGGGCACGCGGTGTTTATCGGTTGCCGTTCCGGCAGCGCGCTCGCGCGGATCGCGTCTGAGATCGGGGCCACGCCGCTGGACTCCTTCCATTTCGCCAGGGGGCTGCGGATCCGGCGTTGGGTGGAGGATGTTCGCGCCATGCGCGCCCTGCTGCGCCAGATCCGGCCGGACGTTGTGCACGTGAGCGGTTCGCAGGATCATTGGGTGGCCGCGCTCGCCGGCGCCAATGCCTGGCCGGGGTGCTGCCTCATCCGCACCCGGCACAACACCTACAAGGTGAAACGCGGCCTGGCCAACCGGGTGCTGAACCGGCGCTGGACGGCGCACCAGATCACGGTATGCGAGATGGTCCGGCAATCGCTCGCGTCGCATCCGGCTTTTGATCCGGATCGCCTGACCGCGATCCACAACGGTGTTGATACGGTAACCTATCGGCCCGATCCCGAGGCGAGGGCGGCGGCGCGGTCCATGTTCGGCTATACGGACGCCGACTTTGTTTGCGGTATTGCCGCCCGGCTGGTGGAGGCCAAAGGGCACACATTCCTTTTCGATGCGGCGGCGCGCCTCCGGGACGCGATACCGGAGCTGCGCATCCTGGCGCTTGGCCAGGGGGCGCTCGAACCGGCGTTGCGGGCGCAGGTCCGGGCGCTTGGCCTGGAGGGCCGGGTCCAGTTCGCGGGGTACCGGGACGACATGCCGCTTTGCGTGCACGCCTTTGACGTTGGGGTGCTCCCGTCCATCGACTGTGATACCTCCTCCTTCAGCCTCAAGGAGCAGATGGCGGCGGGGCTGCCGGTGGTTGCGTCGGACTACGGCGGGCTCCCCGAGATCGTAACCGATGGCGTGGAGGGATTCGTTGCGCCCCACGGGACGGTTGAGCCCCTGGCGGAGGCGATCGGGCGCCTGGCGCGCGATCCGGCGCTGCGCGAGGCCATGGGTCGGCGAGGCCGGGAGCGCGTGCTTCGGGAGTTCTCCCTGGAGGCGTTTGCGGCGCGCACCGCGAGTGTGTACTGTAGTGTGCTTGCCGGGAAGCATACAACGGGTCTGGAGCGATAACGCGATGAAAATACTGCATCTCGACGAGCAGCGGGGCTGGCGCGGTGGCGAGCAGCAGGCGAGCTGGCTGATTCAGGCTTCCGCCGCGAAGGGGCACGAGTTGTGGATCGCCGGGCGGCCGGACAGCCGATTTCTCGCATCCGATCACGGCGGCGCGGCCTTGACGCGCATTACGCTTCCGTTCTGGGCCGAGTTTGATCTGTACACGGCCTGGCGCCTCGCGCAAACGGTATACGAACACGATATCGACATCATTCACGCGCACACGAGCCACACCCACACGATCGCATGCCTGGCGCGCCTTTTTGCCCGGCGCGGCGCGGTGGTGGTGTCGCGGCGCGTGAGCTTCCCGCCCCGGCGGGATGCGGTGAACCGCTGGAAGTATGGCGCGCCGGATGTGTACCTGGCGGTATCGGAGAAGGTGGCGGAGGTGCTTCGCGAGGCCGGTATTGCCCCGGAGAAGGTCCGCTGTGTGCACAGCGCGGTGGATCCGGAACGCCTCAACGTCGAGAAGGCGGACCGGACCTCGCTGGGCCTGGAGGCGAAGGCGCGTTTCCTGTTTTCGGCCGGCGCGCTGGTGGGGCACAAGGATCACGCGACACTGCTGGACGCCATGCCGAAGGTGCGGGAGGCCTATCCGGAGTCGCGTCTGCTGATTGCGGGCGAGGGCGACCTGCGCGAGCCGCTGGAGGCGCAGATTACGGCGCTCGGTCTCCAGGACATGGTTACTCTGCTGGGGCATCGCGAGGACGTTCCCTCGATCCTGCGCGCGGCCGATCTGTATGTGTCGTCGAGTTGGTCCGAGGGGCTGGGCACATCGGTGCTGGAGGCCCTCGCGTGCGGGGTCCCTGTCGTGGCGACAGTCGCGGGCGGGATTCCAGAGATGATTGAGCCCGGGAAGACGGGCTATCTGGTGGCGAATCGGGATTCCGAGGCGCTGGCGGACGCCATTATCGAGGCGATTGGACACCCCCGTGACGCGAAGAAGTACGCGGAAGCGGGACGGAAACGGGTCGAGCAGGATTTCACCGTTACCGCGATGGTCGAAGGGACGCTTGCGGCCTATGTTGAGACCATGAATCGCGTGAAGGGTATCTCGGAATGAACGAATCCTCCCAGCATGAATTGAAGCGGGGCGCCCTGACGGTGTTGATACTGGTGCCGAACGCGCGGGATCGGATCGCGCGGTGCCTGGAGAGCGTCGCCTGGGCGGATACGGTGTTTTGCGTGGTGGATACGAAGACCGATGACGGTTCGGACGAGATCGCGCGTCAGTCGGGCGCGCGGGTGGTTCGCCACACCTACGAGAACGCCGCCGCGCAACGCAATTGGGCGCTTCCGCAGGTTGAGACCGAATGGACCCTGGTGCTCGACGCGGATGAGTGGGTTTCACCCCCGCTGGCGGCGCGGATTCGGGAGATACTGAGTTCCGGCGACGCGCTCGACGGCTACGATATTAAGCGAGATTCGTATTTCTTCGGGAAGCTGATCCGGCACTGCGGCTGGCACCGCGACTACAACCTGCGGCTGTTCCGGACGGCTTCCGGGCGCTACCTGGAGAAACGGGTGCACTCCCGGGTGGTGGTGCACGGGGACGTGGGGCGTATCGACGCGGTGATGTATCACGATACCTACCGCACCTTCGACGAGTACTTCCGCACGTTCCAGCGGTTCACCACGTGGGGGGCGGAGGATGCCTGGGAACGGGGCAAGCGCGCGCGCCTTCGCGACCTCATGGCGCGGCCGCTCCTGCGCTTCTTCAAGATGTACATTATCCGCCAGGGTTTTCGCGACGGGTACCACGGCGCGGTCCTCTGCGGGCTCTCGGCTTGCTCGGTATTCACGAAATATGCCAAACTGTGGGATTTGGAGCGGCAAGAGAAGGACGGCGGCGCCGGGGGCTGACGCGGCGGAAGTATCAGGTACCAATGAGCTTAGTACGACTGGATAATGTGCGGAAGACCTATGCCGGGCGGGACGTCCTCGACGGCGTCGATTTTCGCGTGGAAGAAGGCGAGCATATTGGCCTGATTGGCCGCAATGGCACCGGCAAGTCCACGATATTCCGCCTGATCACGGGGGAGATCGACCCGGATCGGGGCATAATCGACCGGATGAAGCGGGTGAAAGTCTCGTGTTTGTCCCAGCTGCACCGGGTGGACGAAGGCAAGACCATCTACGACATTATCCTCGATTCCTTCGCGGATATCGTTCGCCTGGAAGGCGAGCTCGCGGAACTGGAGCACCAGATCGCGGCGGGCTGCGAGAAGTCCCTCGAAATCTACAGCGAGAAGCAGGAATACTTCACGATCCACGGGGGCTACGACTTTCGCGTCCGGATCAAGCAGGTCTTGCAGGGGCTGGGCTTCGCGGAAAGCGAGTTCGACCTGGGGTTCACCGCGCTCAGCGGCGGCCAGCGGACCCGGCTCATGCTGGCGCTCGTCCTCTTGCAGGAGGCGGACCTGCTGTTGCTCGACGAACCGGAGAACCACCTTGACCTGGAAGCCCGCGAGTGGCTGGAAACCTATCTGAAGGAATGCCCCCGCGCTGTCGTGATTATTTCGCACGACCGGCAAATGCTGAACAACGTCGTGGAGCGGATAGTGGAGCTGGAGCGGGGCGGCCTGCGGAACTACCCGGGCAACTACGACGCCTATGTCGCCCGCAAGACGCTCCATCGCGAGCAGCAGCAGGCGGAGTTTGAGCGGCAGCAGGAGTTCATACGCAAGGAGCAGGCGTGGATCGACCGCTTCCGCTACAAGAACACCAAGGCCAAGCAGGTCCAGAGCCGCATCAAGCGCCTGGAGAAGATGGAGATGGTGGACGCGCCGCTGGCGGATGCCGCCGCCGTCCGTTTCAAGATGGCCGACGTGTCGCGGACGGGCGAACTGGTGCTGGAGGCGCGGGATCTCGCGATGGGCTACGGCCCGCTGACGCTCTACAAGCATGTGAGCTTTCGCGTGCACCGGGGCGAGCGCGTGGGCATCGTGGGGCCGAACGGCAGCGGCAAAACGACCCTGCTGCGCCAGCTCGCGGAAGAGCACGGCGGCCTGGCCGGCACGGTCACGCTCGGGCACAAGGTGCAGCGCGGATTCTATGAGCAGAACCACGAATCGCTCAATCCCTCGGCGGATATCCTCACGGAAGTGCACAGCGCGAAGCCGGAATGGGTCCCCGAACAGATCCGCAGTTATCTGGGCCGCTTTTTGTTCACCGGCGACGACGTCTTCAAGCCGATCAGCACGCTGAGCGGCGGCGAGCTCAGCCGGGTGGCCATGGCGAAGCTGCTGTTGAGCGGCTGCAACCTGCTGCTGCTGGACGAACCCACCAACCATCTGGACATCGTGTCGCGCGAGGCGCTGGAGCACTCGCTGGCGGGCTTCGAAGGCGCCATGATCGTGGTCAGCCACGACCGGACGCTCATCGACAAACTGGTGGACAAGCTGGTGGTGCTGGAGCGCGGCCACGCGAGCGTGCACCTCGGCAACTACGCGGAGTATCGCGGCAGGCAGCAGGCCGAGGCGGCCGCGCCGGCGCCCGTGAAAACCACGGAAGACGTGCTCAAGATCCGGCGGGACGGACAGGACAAGAAGAAGCGCGGGAACGATCGCGATCGCCGCAAGCAGAAGGTGAAGCTGGAGAAGCTGGAGGGGGATATCGAGGCGGTCGAGGCGATGGTGCAGGAACTGGAGGACCGGTTCAGCGAAATCGATCCGTCCGACTACGCCAGGGCGGAGTCCATGAAGCAGGAGTACGAGGCGCTGAAACTGGATTTGGATGAACTGTACCGGTCCTGGGAGTCGCTGGCGGCGGGTGAGGAGCAGCAAGTGTGAAAACTGTGTCTTTCGGATGCGGTCACTGCTCGGGCGCGCGGTGTGCGGGGTCGGGCGCGGGGGTTGGCCGATAAATCGTTGCGCCGGAACGAGAAGGATTACCGGGTAATGACGGGGGCGCTCGCCGGTAAGGTGTTCGGAAAGCGGGTAAGCCCGAAAAAATAGTTGACAATAAAAGGTTTACATGCTATCACAATGTCTGTAAAATAATGCATGGCATGTCGGGTTTCACCATGCCGGTGTGGCCATGGTCTGGAGTGGGCCACCCAGCCGGCGCGAAGTTGAGTGCAACCGGTCAAAACGTTAGAGTGGAACGGGGATCGTGTCCGGAGGGTGTATGCCGCATCTCGGCTGCGCCTCGATAGGTCCGAATGAAGTAGAACAGGAGAACGTCACGCATGAAGCACCACCGGTTGGTGAGCAAAACGCCGCAAACGTCCCAGACGAGCAGTAACTTTCAGGCCAAAGTTGACTTCAAGGTCGATTTCACGGCGCAACTTGTTCAGATCGTATTTAACAAGACGACCTAGACTCCGGGGATTCCGCAATGAAATTCAACCCACATCTTCGCTTAATTACGAAAGCGCCCACCTCGGCCCAGACCAACTTTGCCATTAAGCTGCAAGGCACGCTGGACATCATCGACACGCTGTTGCTCGCGCAGCGCCAGGCCCAGTGGAAGGCCTTCTTCCCCGAAGGCGGCGCCGAGGGCGAGTCCGGCAACACCGGCGGCACTGGTGGAACCGGCGGTATTGGTGGAATCGGCGGCGGCGGCGACCAGTAGCCGATCCGCGCTTCCTCACGCAGGTAATGGATCTATAGGCCCGCTCGTGTCCAACTGGGCGCGGGCGGGCTGTTCTTGTTCGTGACCGGGGCGCGCTTTTTCGAATCGCAGACAGGCATGTGTGCGAGATTGAAGCGCCTTGCGGCGCTGTGGACAGGCGGGACGCCTATCCTACTTTTTTGCGGCGCCTTGGACAGGCGGGACGCGTGTCCAACATTGCATGTGGACGCGGGGAGGGGCGGTCGCTGGTAGCATTGTCTGCTTACCGGCGTTTGTGGATTCTGGCCGATCTTTCAGATTCGGCTGCGGCCCATCTGGGATATGGCGATTCGCAGTTCGTCGCAATCCTTGAATCGTTCGTCCGGTCGCTTGGCGAGTAGGCGCAGGATGATATCGCCCAGGCCGTGGGGGCATTTGGGGTTCACGAGCGAGGGATGATCGGGCTCGGCGCTGAGGTGGCATTGGTACATGCGCTGGAGGCTGTCGACCTGGAAGGGGAGGCGCTCGGCGAACAGGAGGTAAAGGGTGATGCCGAGGGAGTACTGGTCGCTCTTGGCGGTGGCCCCTTCGCCGCGGATGATCTCCGGCGGGACGTACAAGGGGGTGATCTGTTCGCCGGCCCCCTTGTCGAACATTTCGAGGAGGAGGCTGCTGCCATAAAGGGAGAAGTCGGCGAGCTTGGCGACGCCGGTTCGCGTAAAGAGGATGTTCGCCGGCTTGATGTCGTGGTGGACGATCTTCTGGTCGTGAAGATACTGTAGACCGAAGCAGATCTGGCTCACGATTCCAATTCGCTCCTGGAGGTTCCAGGGGCGATTGACGAGGTACCATTTCAGGTCGGGCCCGTCAATGTACTCCATGACCATGCACTTGCCTTCTTCGCCGTCGATGAAATCGTAAATTTTCACGACATGGTCGTTGGCGTACTTCTTGAAGCGCTTGACGCTCTTGACGAGGTCGCGGAGGTGGAGGCGGTTCCGGAAGAAATTTTCCCGAAAGAGCTTGATCGCGACGACCTCGCCCTTCTTCGTGTCGATTCCCCGATACACCCGGCCCGTGCCGCCTTCGCCCAGGATCCGGTCCAGTTTGTAGTGGTAGAGCTTGCTTCGATCCGGTGCGTATTGTTCTTCGGCCATCGTTCTGCCCGCTGCCTTTCAACTGATCAGGAGGTTTCCGAATCCACCGGGAACTCGGGCGCGTCGGCCCAGAGCCCGTCGAGGTCGTAGAAATCGCGCGCCTGTTCCCGGAACACGTGGAACAGGATATCGCCAAAGTCGATGAGCATCCACGCGTCGTGGAAGCTGCCCTCGGTGTGGCGCGCGCGGATGCCAATCTCGCGCATGCCTTCCTTCGCGGCGTTCATCACGGCCTTGGCCTGCGGCTCGCTGGTGGCGGTGCACACCACGAGCGCGTCGGCGGTGAGCGTGAGCCCGGTCACGTTGTAGGCCTTGAGGTCTTTGACCTTTTTGTCCAGCGCCAGTTCCACCAGGCGGTAGACATTGGCCTGGAGGGGGTCCTGCTCCGGCAGCTGCTGTTTCTTGGGCGTCAAGGTTGCCAATGGCGCATCTCCTATTCGGAAAGCTTTGCGCGCAGGATATCGTTCACCATCTTCGGGTTCGCCTTACCCTGCGTCGCTTTCATTATCTGCCCTACGAGGAAGCCGATCACTTTTTCCTTGCCGGCCTTGAACTCCGCCACCTGGGCGGGGTTGGCGGCAATGACCTCGGCCACCGCGGCGTCGATCGCGCCGTGGTCGCTGATCTGCACCAGACCCTTTTCCTCCACCACGGCGGCGGGGGATTTCCCGGTCCGGTACATCTCGGCCAGCACTTCCTTCGCAATCTTGCCACTGATTGTACCATCTTCAATCAGGTTAATCATCGCGGCGAGATACTCCGGGGTGACCGGGATACTTCCGATTTCCGCCCTGTCCTCCGTGACCAGGGCCTGGAGGTCGCCCATAATCCAGTTGGCGGCCTTTTTTGGGTCGGTTTTCGCGGCGGCCGCCTCGTAGAAATCGGCCATCGCCCGCGTGGCGGTCAGCACGCCCGCGTCGTAGTCCGACAGCCCGAAAGCCCCGGTGAGGCGGGCGCGGCGCGCGGCGGGGAGCTCGGGCAGGGCGGCGCGAATCGATTCTTCCCAGGCTTCGTCCACGACAATGGGGACGAGGTCGGGTTCGGGGAAGTAGCGGTAGTCGTGCGCGGATTCCTTGGCGCGCTGCGAGAAAGTCACGCCGCGATCATCGTCCCAGCCGCGGGTTTCCTGCACAATCGTTCCGCCATCGTTCAGAATCTGGATCTGGCGGGCGATTTCGTACTGGATCGCCTTGTACGTCCCGCTGAAGGACGCCACATTCTTCACTTCGGTCTTCGTGCCGAAGGCCGTGCTGCCCTTCGGGCGCACGCTGATGTTGGCCTCGGCGCGGAGCTTGCCTTCTTCCATGCTGCAATCGCTTACGTCCAGGTATTGCAGGATCTGCTTCAACTCCGTGAGGTACGCGTACGCCTCATCCGCGCTGTGGATATCGGGCTCCGTGACGATTTCCAGCAGGGGCACGCCGCAGCGGTTGAAATCCACGCCGCTCTGGCCGCCGCCGATCGTGTGGGTGTTGCGCGCGGTGTCCTCTTCCATGTGCGCGCGGGTGATGCCGATGCGCTTCGTCTCCCCGTTCACGTGAATATCGAGGTGGCCGCCGTGATTCAGCGGCAGGTCATACTGGCTGATCTGGTAGTTCTTGGACTGGTCGGGGTAGAAGTAGTTCTTCCGGTCCATCTTCGACCAGCGGGATATCGCGCAGTTCAGCGCCAGCCCGACCGCGACCGACTTGTTGACCATTTCGCGGTTGAGCACGGGCATGGCCCCCGGCATGCCCAGGCAAACGGGGCACACATTCGTGTTGGCGGGCGCGTGGAAGTCGGTACTGCAGCCGCAGAAGAGTTTCGACTTGCAGTTCAACTGCACGTGTACTTCCATGCCGATTACGGCTTCGTATTCCATGTCAATTCTCCAGCGAGAAAGTCGTTTGTCCAGGTAGCAAGGCGGATTGCGCGGTTCCGGCGATCGGGAGCGCGTCGCGCCACTCGCGGCTTCATCCCAGGGCGGGCGCGCCCATTTGGAGGCCCGCGTGCTGTTCGTAGCAGTGCGCGGCGCGCAGGACTGTTGCCTCGTCGAAGGCCTTGCCGATCAGTTGCAGCCCGACGGGGAGGCCCGTGGCGCTCAGCCCGCAGGGGATCGAGATGGCCGGTATGCCCGCCAGGTTGGTCGAGATCGTAAAGATGTCGTTGAGGTACATTTCCAGCGGATCCGACTTGGCGCCCATCTCAAAGGCCGGGGTCGGGGCCGTGGGGGTGAGGATGAGGTCGCACTCCGCGAAGGCCCGGTCGAAGTCCTGCTTGATGAGGGTGCGTACTTTCTGGGCCTTCAGGTAGTAGGCGTCGTAGTAGCCGCTGGAAAGCACGTAGGTGCCGAGCATGATGCGGCGCTGCACCTCCGGCCCGAATCCCTCGGACTTGGTCTTGACGTACATCTCGGTGACGTTGCCCGCGTCCGAATGGCGGAAGCCGTAGCGCACGCCGTCGAAGCGGGCCAGGTTCGCGCTCGCCTCGGCGGGGGCGACGATGTAGTACACGGCCACGGCGTAGTCGGTGTGGGGCAGCGAAACCTCGACGATCTCGGCGCCCTGTTCGCGAAGAACCTCCGCGCTGGCCTCCACCAGTGCGCGCACCTCGCTCCCGAGCGCGTCGATGAAATACTCCTTCGGAAGTCCGATGCGGAGCCCCTTCACGTCGCCCGTGAGCGCGCGGGTGAAGTCCTCCACCGGGAGATCGGCGCTCGTGGCGTCCATCGGGTCCTTGCCGCAGATCACGTTCATGGCCAGCGCGGCGTCGGTCACGTCGCGGGAGAGCGGGCCGATCTGATCGAGTGAGGACGCGAAGGCGACGAGGCCGTAGCGGGAGACCCGGCCGTAGGTCGGCTTGAGGCCCACGCAACCGCAGAAGGCGGCGGGCTGGCGGATAGAGCCGCCGGTATCGCTGCCGAAGGAAATGGCGCTGGTGGCGGAGGCGATCGAGGCCGCGGATCCGCCGCTGGAGCCCCCGGGCACGCACTTCAGATTCCAGGGGTTCGCGGTCTTCTGGACGGCGCTGTTCTCCGTGGAGGACCCCATCGCGAATTCGTCCATGTTCACCTTGCCGAGGAGGATGGCGTCGGCGGCGATCAGTTTCTCGGTCACGGTGGCGTTGTAGGGGCTTTGGAAGCCCTGCAGAATCCGCGAGGAGCAGGTCGTGAAGCCCCGCGTCGTGCAAATGAGCTCCTTGAGGGATATGGGCACGCCCGCAAGCGGCCCCACCGCCTCACCGGCCTGGATACGTTGGTCGAGGCCCTCGGCCTGCGCCAGGGCCTCGTCGCGCCACACCTGCGTATATGCGCCGATCCGCCCGTCGACGGCCTCAATGCGATCAAGGTAGCTCCGGGTGACCTCGGCGGCGGATACCGCGCCAGCGGCCACGGCGTCGCGAATCTGCGCGGCGGTCTTTTCGTGCCACGCCGTCATGCGTCACCGCCTTCCGTATCGAGGATTTTGGGCACGATGAAAAATTCGTTGTCGTGGACCGGCGCGCCGCGCAGGGCGATCTCGCGCTCCAGGGACGGCTTGACTTCATCTTCGCGGAAGACGTTGGTCAGGGCCATCGCGTGCATCATGGGTTCGACGCCGCCGGTATCGAGCTCGTTCAGCTTTTCCATATAGGCGAGGATGTCGTTCATCTCGTGGACAAGCCGCGCTTTCGCGGCGGCGTCGAGGTCGAGTTGCGCCAATCCGGCGACATACGCAACGTCGGCTTGTGTAATCGTGCTCATGATGTTCTTTCCGAAGTGAAAAGGGGGTGCGAGGGGCCACAGTATACCGTATGCGGCGCTTTTGAATCCATGGGCGCGGCGTGCGGCGCGCGTGCTACACTCCCCCTGACAGATCCCGATTTGACACCTCCCCGGAAATCTATATGCCCCCAGCCCTGCCCGAGCACCTGAGAAGCTACCGCTACGTGGAGCAAGGCGGAAAAGCGGGCTTTGTACTGGAGTCGGAGGCGGGCGCGCTGATCCCGCTGCTCTTCGCAGACGCGGGCCCGGGCGGAAGCGAGGAGGCCGGCGGCCGCGGGCGGGTGCTCCGCTTCGAACTGGCTTCGGGCGGCGGCATCTTCCGGCGCTACCGGCGCGGCGGGCTGGCGGCGCGGGTGCTGGCCGATGGGTATCTCGGCAACCGCATGCGCCGCGAGTTTGAGCTGACTGCGTGGCTTTATGCGGCGGGCGGCGCCGTTCCGCAGCCACTGGGCGTGGTCTGGTCGCGGCGGGGCCTCCTTTACCGGGGCGCAATCGCAACGCGGGCCATTGCGGGGGATACATTGCTGGCGCGGCTTCAGCGGGGAGAGGCCGATTCGCGGCTTCTTGGGGAGTGCGGGCGGGTTATCCGGGTTATGCACGATCTCGGGGTGTGGCATGCGGACTTACAGGCCCTGAACATTTTGGCCGCCGGCGGGAGCGCCTGGCTGATCGATTTCGACAATGCGCGCCGGATGGCGCGGGTTTCCCACGTCGCCCGCGCGCGGAATTTGCTGCGGCTGCGGCGATCGCTTGAAAAGCACGGGCAATCTCTGGATAATTTCGATGTCATTCGGGCCGGGTACGGCAATCTTGGGCTGCCGCGCTGGCTCGACTTCCTTTACCGGCTGCGGGGTCTTTTTTCAGACACCCTGCACGGGTGATCCGCATCGATGACTTCACCTCGACTAGATGAGTCCATATCGAAGGTCCGCAACGGCTGGTCGACGATTTACTACGCGCAGGGGGCGTCGCTGAATGGAATCCTCGCGGCGCTGGCGGCCCCGGGCGAGTTGCTGAAGGATTCGCGGAAGTGCGTGGTGCGCCGGGTGGGGGATTACGTAATCAAGGAAAGCCGCGCGGCGCGGGGGGCGGGGCTTTTCAAGCACACGTTCCGGCGCGCGCGCTACCGGCAGGGCTGGATCGCGGCGCACCACCTGCGCCGCCACGGTATCTCGGCGCCTGCCCCGCTGGCCTACGTGGAGCGGGGCGCCGCGGGAATGATCACCGGGAACGCGCTCGTAACGAGCTACCTGGGCGGCCAGCAGAACGTGGAGAAGTTTCTTCAGTTGCTCATTCACCGGAAGGCGGGGCCGGACACCATTCACTATTTTCTGGCGGCGCTCGCGGAGGCCATCAACCAGTTGACGGCATGCGGCGCCTGCCACGGGGACCTTTCCGGCAAGAATGTGTTCACGGTCGATGGGCGCCACTTCTCGTTCATCGATCTGGACGACGTCGCGATAGGCGAGCCCTACGATTCCGGGCTCCGCATGAAGAACCACGTGCAGCTCTACGATTCGTTCTGCGATTTTCTCAGCGACAGCGTGCTCGTGCCGTTCATCGCGAAGATGCTTCCTCCCGATCAGGATATTCGGGTGTGGATGCCGCGGGTGCGCGAGGCGCAGGCGCAGCGGCGCGAACTGGTGGAGGAGCGCTGGGCGCGGGAGGGGCGCAGCGGCAGTTCGGGCTGAGGGGCGGGCTCAGGGCTCCAGTTCGACGGTGAACGAGAAATCGTCCCGGTTGCGGTGGTTCCCGCAGTCGATGCGCAACTCGGCCACATCTTCGCCCAGGAGCTTTTCCAGGGCCGGTACGAGCAATTCGATCGTGACGGTAACCCCGGGTTCCACCTGGATGGGTTTGAGCGGGGAAATGGTTTCGCCCCGGTAGCCCCAGGCGTCCCGCAGGCTGGTGCACTCCCGCAATTCATCGGCGCCTTCCGCGCGGGCGAAGAGGCGGACGCCGTAGCTCCTCCGCACCAGGCCGCTGGAGCCTTCGGGCCAGGGGCCATACAGGGACGCCACAAAATTCGATCGGTTGTGGAAGTTCACCGCGACCAGGCCGCGCGCGGGCACGGTGAGGTCAAAGGCGACGTTCTCGCGCCAGAGGTTGTACCAGGCGATTCCGAGGCTGCTGATGGCGATGGCGGCGGCGGCCACGCCCAGGGTGATAAAGTCGTCGCGGCCGAGCTGTACGCCGGCGAGGCGGCGGGCCAGGCCGAGTTCGATGGGGTAGTGAGACAGCGGCAGGGTGACCGATCCGCCGAGTTCCGCGGCCGTGGTGGCTTTCAGCAGGGCGTTCCACTGCTGGATCCCGTGCCGGAGGTTGCGGAGCTTCTCTTCAATGACCAGGTTGCCGGGGCGGTCACGATCCGCCGCGTAGACCCGCTGTAGATCCTCGCCCAACCGCGCGATTTGTTGCTTGATCTGGGCGCGGGCCGCTTCAATCTCGCGGTCCGCCCGGCGTCGCGCGGCCCTCCCGGCGGCCGGATGCGATTCGAGGCAATCCCGCCAGGAGTAGAGCAGCCGCAGGCGCGCGGCGAATTCGCGCGCCGTGGGCGCGCTGTTATTTGAGTGTTGCTTTGACAAAGTCGCGGAAGAGGGGTTGGGGTTTCAGTGGCGTGCTGCTGAATTCCGGGTGGAATTGCGAGGCGCAGAACCAGGGGTGATCCTTCACTTCAATAATCTCGACGAGCTCGTGGTCGCCCTTGTGGTGGACGCCGCTGACGACCAGCCCGCCTTTCTCGCGAAGCTGCTCCAGGTAGTCGTTGTTGAATTCGTAGCGGTGCCGGTGCCGTTCCTCGACGGAGGGCTTGCCATAGGCGTCGCGCGCCAGGGTGCCCTCCTTCAATTCGCAGCGGTACGCGCCCAGGCGCATGGTGCCGCCCATGTCCTTCAGTCCGCGCTGTTCGGTCAGCAGCGAGATGATGGGGTGCTTCGTTTCCGGGTCGAATTCCGTGGAGTTGGCTTCGGCGAGGCCGGCGCAATTGCGGGCGATCTCGATTACGGCCACCTGCATGCCCAGGCAGATGCCCAGAAAGGGCACCCGGTGGGTGCGGGCGTAGTGCACCGCCTTGATCTTGCCCTCCACGCCGCGGCTGCCGAATCCCGGCCCCACGAGAATGCCGTCGTAGCCCGCCAGCACCTCCTCCGGACGGGCGCCCCGCTCAAACTGTTCGGAGTCCACCCATTCGAGCTTCACGCGGCAATCGTTCTCGGTGCCTGCGTGCACAAAGGCCTCGTTGATGCTCTTGTACGCGTCGTCGTGGCCCACGTACTTCCCGACGGCGGCGATCCGCACATCGCGAGAGGAGCGCTTCAGGCGCTCGACCATGCTCGTCCATTCGCTGAGGTCGCTTTCGCCGGCCTCCATGTTCAGGAGCCCGAGCACGGTGTCGTCCAGGCCCTGCGCCTTGAAGTTCAGGGGGATGGCGTAGAGCGGGGAGACGTCCTGCGCCGAAATAATGGCGTTGTCCGTCACGTCGCAGAACATGGCGATCTTGTGGCGCTCGCCGTCGCTGAGGGCGTAGGGGCCCGTGCGGCACACGATCACGTTGGGCTGGATGCCGATGTCGCGCAGGGAGCGCACGCTGTGCTGGGTCGGCTTGGTCTTCAGCTCGCCCGCCGCCTCAATGTAGGGCACGAGCGTAACGTGGACGAAACAGCAGTTGGGCGGGCCGACTTCCAGGCGGTACTGGCGCAGGGCCTCCAGGAACGGCAGGCTCTCGATGTCGCCGACGGTGCCGCCGATTTCCACGATCACCACGTCCACCGGCTCTTCGGGGTTGGAGGCCATCTGGCGGATGCGGGATTTGATCTCGTCGGTGATGTGGGGGATGACCTGCACGGTCTTGCCCAGGTATTCGCCGCGCCGCTCTTTCTGGATGACGGCGTTGTAGATGCCGCCCGTGGTCACGTTGCTGCGCTGGGAGAGTTTGCAGGAGGTGAATCGCTCGTAGTGGCCCAGGTCGAGGTCGGTCTCGGCCCCATCGTCGGTGACAAAGACTTCGCCATGCTCGAAGGGATTCATTGTGCCCGGATCCACGTTGATGTAGGGGTCCAGCTTCATCATCGCGATCTTCAGGCCGCGGGCCTCCAGGAGCAGGCCGAGCCC
Source organism: Candidatus Hydrogenedentota bacterium (assembly GCA_019637335.1). NCBI lineage: Bacteria > Pseudomonadati > Candidatus Hydrogenedentota > Candidatus Hydrogenedentota bacterium. The sequence goes on from JAHBVV010000010.1 coordinate 95,039, forward strand.
CGCCGCGAGGATGCCCTTGCCGATCGATGAAACCACGCCGCCAGTCACAAAAACGTATCGGGTCATTCGAATTCCTTCGCGGCTGTTCGCCGCACCGGGCGCCCGCGCGCCACGCTCCCGGACGCCACCGCAAGGGCGCCGCTGAATACTGCTCCACCGCCGCAATCCCGGGCCGGGCGCCCCCGCCGGACCAAAGGGCGCCGGAGGCGCAAAAACCTGAACGAGCCGCGCGCCGAGAGGGGCGGCGCGGAGGCCAGGATCGCTGGAATGGGGCGCCGCGCGTGTTCCCGAGCGAGGCGCCGCCAATAGCCGGAATTGCTCAAGTGAATGTGGAAAGGGAGGAGGGGGGTCCCGTGTCCCTGACGGGATCGTAAATTATCACAGCGGGGGGTGCGGGATCAAAAGACCGCGCGGCGATTTTTGGGCGGAAGGGGGCGCTGGCCGTTCCCAATCTGCGCCATATTGGAGCATGTCGTGGATGAAAGTTCGGCGTAACTCGGGTACAATGACCTCCGGGCCGAAGCTATTTCGGGCAAGCAGGAATTAACATGTCGATTGCATCAGCAGTACCCCGGGCAGCCGTCTGGGCCGCAGCCGCCGCGCTTTGCGCGTCCTCGGCCCACGCCGGATTCTACAACGACCGGGTCAAACCCATTCTCTCGCAGCATTGTTTCGCCTGCCACGGCCCGGATGCGGCCGCGCGGAAAGCGGGGCTGCGGCTGGATGTCCCCCAGGCCGAGTCCGGCCTATCGGCGGGGCGCCTCGCGGAACTTTTCTCCGAAGGGCGCGACGGGAGCCTGATTTACGAGCGCATTACAGCGCCGGATCCCGCGGATCGCATGCCGCCGGTCAAGAAATCCACGCTGACCCCGGAGGAGATCGAGGTTATTGGCGCGTGGCTCGATTCGGGCGCCGAGTACGAGAAACATTGGGCCTTTTCGCCCCCCGAGTGGCCGGAAATCCCGGCGGTACAGGACAGCGGCTGGGAGCGGGGGAGCATTGATCGGTTTGTTCTCGCGCGGCTGGAGCGGGACGGCATCGCCCCGTCGCCACTGGCGGATCCGGTGACGCAGATCAGGCGCCTGCACCTTGACTTGACCGGCCTGCCGCCTTCTATCGAAGAGGTGGACGCCTTTGTCGAGAACCCGAGCGACGCCGCGTACGAAGCCGCCGCCGATCGCCTGCTCGCTTCGCCCCACTTCGGCGAGCGCTGGGGCCGGCGCTGGCTGGACCGGGCGCGCTACGCGGATTCGCACGGTTACAGCATCGATGGGCCGCGCTCGATCTGGCCCTACCGCGACTGGGTGATCAACGCGATAAACGCGGACAAACCCTATGACGCGTTTGTGGTGGAGCAGCTGGCGGGGGATCTGTTGCCGGACGCCACGCGGGATCAGCGGGTGGCGACGGGCTTCAACCGGAACACCATGATCAACCAGGAGGGAGGCATCGACAAGGAAGAATTCCGGATCGAGGCCGTAACGGATCGGGTGAACACGGCGGGCGCGGTCTTCCTCGGGCTTACGTTGAGCTGCGCGAAGTGCCACGACCACAAGTACGACCCGATCTACCAGGACGAATACTTCCAACTGTTCGCGTTTTTCAACGACGATGACGAAATTGACCTCGAACTGCCGACGCCCGGCGAGGAAGCCACGCTCCGCGAAGCCCGCGCGAAAATATCGGAGATAACCCCGGAGCGGGACGCGTACCGGGAACACGCGATCGCGGAAAAGTTGCCACAGTGGATTGCGGGGCTGGATCCGGAGGACGTGAAGACCTGGCATCTGAAGGAGCAGGAAGCGGTGGCGCGCCCGATTGCGGAGTGGACCGACGAGCACCGCGCCATGATGGAAAAGCGCTTCCTGGGCATGGACGCGGAGTATCAGGCCTTCGAGAAGCGGATTCGCGAGATTGAGAGCACGATGCCCGGCGTGGCGCGCACCATGGTGCTCCGGCGTCGCGCCGAACCCCGCAAATCCCATGTGTTTGTGCAGGGGGACTTCACGCGGCTCGGCGAGCAGGTTCAACCCGGTGTTCCCGGTGTGTTGCACGACGCCGATCTGCCGGAGAATCCGACGCGTTTGGATCTGGCGCGCTGGATCGTGGGCCGGGGCAATCCCCTGACCGCGCGCGTGACCGTGAACCGTTACTGGCAGGAGCTCTTCGGGCGCGGGCTGGTGGAGACGGAGAATGATTTCGGCTACCAGGGCGCCCTGCCGACGCACCCGGCGCTGTTGGATTACCTCGCGAACCGCTTCATCGCGCGGGGATGGTCGATGAAGGCGATCATCCGGGAGATCGTGCTTTCTTCGGCCTACCGCCAGGCATCGCACGCGCGCCTGGACCTCGAAACCATCGACCCGAAGAATTACCTCTTGGCGCGGCAGAACCGCATTCGCCTCGACGCGGAGATCATTCGCGACGCGACCCTGGCGGCCTCCGGCATGCTCAATCCCGCGATCGGCGGCCCGGGTGTTTACCCGCCACTGCCCGACGGCGTCATGAAGTTGGGCCAGGTAAGCCGCGAATGGGCCACCAGCATCGGCCCCGACCGGTTCCGGCGCGGCATGTATACCTATTTCTGGCGCGCAACGCCGCATCCGTCATTGGTGGTGTTTGACGCCCCGGACGCGACGGTGTCGTGCACGCGGCGATCGCGGTCGAACACCCCGTTGCAGGCGCTGACCCTGCTGAACGACCAAGCCTTCTACGAACAGGCGGAAGCGCTGGCCGCGCGCATTGTGTCGGCACGCGCCGCATCCGACAGCGAACGCCTGGAGCACGCCTTCCGCGTATGTCTTGGCCGCTGGCCCGAACCCCGCGAGAAGGCTGTGTTGCAAGACCTGCTGGCCGCTGCGCGCCAGCAAAGCCCGCGCGCCCCGGACAGGGACTGGCTGCTGGTCGCCCGCGCGCTGTTGAACCTCGACGAATTCATTACCCGCGAGTAAGGAATGTGAGCCGTATGATGTACAACGACCCCGCCGAACGCCTGCTTCACCAGATCACCCGGCGGCACTTTTTCCAGCAGTGCGGCGTGGGGCTGGGCGCGATCGCGTTAGGCTCGCTGCTGGGCGGCGCACCGGCCGCGGCCGCGCCGGCGCACGCGATGGGCGTGATGGGCGGCAAGGCGCATTACCCGGCCCGCGCCAAGCGCGTGATCTTCATGTTCATGGCGGGCGGACCCAGCCAGCTGGAATTGTTCGATTACAAACCGGCATTGCAGAAGTACAACGACCAGCCCATCCCGCAATCCTACATCGAAGGCAAGCGCTTCGCCTTTATGGACTCCTTCGGCAACGATGGCCCGCCCAAACTCCTCGGGACCGTCCGCGATTTCAAACAACACGGGCAATCGGGCGCGTGGGTGTCGGAGTGCCTGCCGCACACCGCCAGAATCGTCGACGAAATCAGCTTCATCAAGACGGTGGCCACGGATGTGCCGAATCACGCGCCCGCAAAGGTGTTCATGAACACCGGATCGGGGCAATTCGGGCGGCCCAGCATGGGCGCGTGGATCAATTACGGCATCGGCAGCGAATCCAGCAACCTGCCGGGTTTTGTCGTGCTGCAGTCCGGCCCGCGCGGGCCCCGTGGCGGCCAGCCGCTCTGGGGCAGCGGTTTCCTGCCGGCGGCGCACCAGGGTGTCCCGTTCCGGTCTGCGGGCGATCCTATCCTGAACCTGAGCAATCCGGCGGACATCAGCGCGGCGGAACAGCGGCAGGTGATCGATGCCGTCAACGCCCTGAACCGCGCGCGGCTGGACGTTACCGGCGATGGCGAGATTGCGGCGCGCATCAGCGCCTACGAGATGGCCTACCGCATGCAAAGCAGCGCGCCGGAACTTATGGATCTCTCCGGAGAAAGCCAGGCCACGCTGGACCTGTACGGCGCGAAGCCGGGCGAGCCTTCGTATGCGATGAACTGCATTCTGGCGCGGCGACTGATTGAGCGCGGCGTGCGTTTTGTCCAGCTGTACCACACCAACTGGGACCACCACGGCGGGAACACCGAGAATCTCAGCACCCATCTGGATGAGGTCTGCATGGATGTGGACCAGGCCTCCGCCGCGCTGGTGATGGACCTGAAACAGCGCGGGCTGCTGGAGGATACCCTGGTGATCTGGGGCGGGGAGTTCGGGCGCACGCCCATGGGCGAAGTGCGCGACACGGTCGGCCGGAATCACCACATCGAATGCAGCACGATGTGGCTCGCCGGCGGCGGCGTGAAGGCGGGCTACACCCTCGGCGAAACCGACGAACTCGGCTTCTCCCCCGTGGCCGATCGCGTGCACGTGCACGACCTCCACGCGACCATCCTGCATTTGCTGGGCATCGACCACGAGAAGCTCACCTACCGCTTCCAGGGCCGCGACTTTCGCCTGACCGACGTGCACGGGATCGTGCAGGACAATATGCTGGTGTGAGGCAGGGTAGCCTTCCCGGCTGACCAGGCCGGCGGGATGCGTGCCCACACGAATTTCGGCGCGATCCTCGGGCAACGAAGGGCCGGTGCGGGGGATTCCTTTCCTGGTGGGTGGCGCAACGTGTCATGAACGGCTGTACCCGGAATAATTCACCCCGATATTTCCGCGAACCCTACGGCGTCCAGATTGACGCGGCGATATACTGCTGCGGGTTTTCCGCATCCGCCCAGTAGTACATGGCCACCAGCTTCCCGTCCGGACGCTGCACCAGGCGTGGATAGCCCATGTCCGCCCACCCATCCGTGCTCTGGTAGCCCGACCGGATCTCGAACTCTTCGCCCCACGTCTTGCCATCGTCGCCGCTGTATTTCCCCGCCATCACCTCCGCGTCCCGATCGCCGTAGATGCAGCAAAGCCGCCCGTCCGCCAGGCGCACCGTCGCGGGTGGATTCGAGTTCTCCGCGATCTTTTTCACCGTGCTACGGTATTGCCACGTTTTCCCCCCGTCCTCCGACAAGTACGCGTCAATCGTGCTCTCCAGGATCGACTTGTCCACGTAGATCTTCCGGAACGTGGACAACAGCCGATCCCCGGCGAGGCGCACCGTGCTCGGCATCACGGCGCGGTACTCTTCGGTCTCCGGCGTCATCCACGACACAAACTCGAAGTTCAGGCCGCCGTCCGTGGTTCGGATACACGCGATCCGGCATCCCCGTAGGTCCCCCCACGCGTTCGCCGTGATGAACAGCAGGCACTCGCGTGGCCCCAGGACGATGTAGTCCGTGCGGGGATTCAATTCCATGCCCTTCAGCTCCGGATGGCGGTGGATATCCCCGAGAAACCAAGGCCCCTCCCACGTCGCGCCGCGATCGTATGAGTAGTAGAAGCCCGCCTCGGGATCCTCGTTCCCATGGTAGCCCGTCGCGAACACCCGCATCGCAAAGCCCGGGTCCGAAAAGACCAGCGGCGTCTCCAGGCGTTTCTTTCCCGCTGGCAGCCATTTCTCATTCTCATCATCCAGAAAATTCTCCGGATCGAACACCGACCACGACGCGCCGCCATCCAGGCTCCGCGCGAACACGCTGTGCTGGATCCCCGTCAGGTTGTGCCCCTCACGCGAAACGTAGTCCCCCCGCGTCAGTCCCACCAGGATCTCCTCCCCCCAATGCCACGCCCCGTTGTTCGCCGGCCAGCCGTGGAACTTGTCCTGCTCTATGGCGGCGATGTGGTGCGTAATATCCGCCGGGGCGCCCGCGCCCGCGCCCATCGCGAGAGAAATCGAAACACACAGAATCGCATATCGCATCGGAACAGACCTCGTTTGAATCCAAGCACAGCCAACCGGCCACGGCATCGTAGCATATCGATGCAACGGGAAGTAGCATGCGCATCACGCCCCGCCAAGTGCTCCACGCGCGCCTGTCAGTCCACCCGGCGAAAGAAGCGGCTCCCCGGGAGGTTGGGCATCCTTGCCTGACCCAACAACCGCCCCGACACGACTACGCCGCCCCCCGCCGCCATCCCACCCCACCTGTGCCACGCGATGGCGCCCCAGGCGCCTTCGTGTGCCTGGAGCAACGCATCCCCAATCCCACCAACGCTACCCCACACGAGCGGCGCAAAAGAGGCTACAAGTCCGCCGCAGGCGGATTGGGCATCCTGCCCGACTCAGCAGGGGCGCCCGACGCCACGACCGCGACATTGGCCGGCACGCGGGCGTAACGTTATTTGGAGAAACCCGTGGGGCGCCCCAGGTCTGGCGCTCGCAATCCGTCGGGGAGAATGCCCAACCTCCTGGATAACTCGCGCGGATTTGGGTTAATGGGTGAAACGCCCTCGTAGGATCGCGGGCGCGCGCTGTGACAAGCGCGGACACTTATTCCGCCTGCGGCGGACTTTCGGCCCACGTTGGCGCACGATGCTGGATTCGGCGGGGCATACAAAGGTGTAATGGGATCTCGGAAGTGGAGGCCGGGATTCAGACTCTAAGCGCAACCGCACGATAAATCTTCATTGCATTGGAGTCCCAAGTACATATATCCTGATTCTGAGGCACGAATACATCAATACAATGCGGGAGACACCCATGGCCTGCAAACCCGATACCTTCCGGGAGATTCACCGCACCTTTGACTCCGGGACACCGTGGCGTCCCGGACTCCGGCTTGAACCGGTGGTGAGTGGGCTTTGGATGGCGATCGGCCTGGTCGTATCGATCCCCGTGACGGTAGCGTACGTGTATTACCTCGGTTCCCGTTTGGCGAATTACACCGCCCATTCCGTCCTGCTGGACTATCTCCTTCTTGCGCTGGTGCTTTTGGTCTCTCCCGCGGCAGGAGGCTTCTTTTGCCGTTTTCGGCTACTTGGCGACGCGGGCGAGCATATGACGGGCAACGATCCCCCCCAAAAGTGGTTCACCCTCCTGCGGGAAATCGCGACGTCGGATTCCTTGATGTCGCGCTTGAATCCGCCCCATCCGGATACCGCGCGCAAGAGCCGAGTTGGCGGCGCTATTCCGGGTTTTGCGGGCGCGGCGCCGCTGTACTATCTATTGGCCGGCATGGCGATTCTTGCCTTCTGCTTCATGCTGTTTCTCTTGCACCCCATCGGCCGCGACGACCTGCCGATGATCGGCGCCGCCGCAATCTGGGTGGGTGGGCCACTCTCGCTGGTGTCGCTCGTAAGTCGGCGTATGCGCCACGGCGTGCGCCTGCTGGGGCCGGGATGCTCCGGACCGCTCGAACAGGACGCGCCCTGCCGCTTCGAGGATGTTGAAGCGGCGGCCCTCCAATGGGATCGGCTCCTCGCCGTCCCGTACCTCAAGCTGACCATTCAAGGCAGGAAGATCCGTTACTACAGCCTGGAAAGCGACCCGGTGCACCTGCTGCGGGTCGCGAGATTCCGCCTGCCCCACCTGACGCTGACGCACTAACACGGGACGTTAAGCAGGATGTCGATCCCCGGGCGGCCACAGCCGAACCTCATCCTGTCAATCCTGTCCATTCACTCGCCCCCAACGCGCCGCAGCGTCAACCCACGCTTCTCCACGCCGTCCATGTTCACATTGTAGGTCCGCGACCAGGTCTTGCTCGCGCCTTCGTACGCCACCTGCACAAACAGGTCCGCGTCCTCGCCAGCGCCTTCGATCACGTACCCCGCGCGCTCGGGCAGACCGGTGAACGTGACCGGGACATAACCCGCGCCGCCGTGGATCGTGATTTCCGCCTCGCCGTTGCTATCCGTCGCGATTTCCGCGGGATAGTTCCGCGCCACGGCGCCCTTCGCGGCATCGATGCGCAGGTTGTTCATGGCCGCGAGCCGGTGCACGGGCTTCCAGGTGTCGATATTCGCCTCCAGGTGCTCCTTGAAGGCTTCGTTCGGCCCGTAATAGCTCCCGGGCTCCGCCGGAATCACCACCAGCTCAACCTCGGCCTCAACGAAGTCCCCCGGGAGCAATTCCGTGCTGCCGGGCGGCGGCACGAGTTCGACATTCGCGCTCGGCAGACCGTTCTCCGTGCCATAGACGGCCGCGAAGGGTTGCGGGACGTCCTGGCCCCCCAGGCGGGCCTTCCAGGCGCGAATGATGAGTCCGCGGTTCGCCCACGCGCCCTGCGGGTGGTTGGCGTTGCGCTCGCCGCCGTGAAGCGAGAACCAAGGCGCGGCGCCTTCGCAGGGGATGGCGGCGCGGTGGTACTCTTCGCCGCCCCGGGGCGTTTCCCATTCCTCGGCGAGCTCCGACGCGTTCCCGCGCGCGATCATGGTGAACTGGTGGTCGTTGTAGTGGTCCGCGCCCAGCTGATAGAAGGCGAGCCGCGACCAGGCCACCGGCTTCTTCACGTCGTAGCGGAAGGTGTGCCAGGCGCGGCCTACATCGTCGCAGCGCGGCGAGGAGACTTCGAAGCGCGCCTCGATTTCGCCGCCCGGCGTCTGGCCCGCGTAGACCGTGCGCGTCAGGTTCGGGCCCGGCTCCAGGTAGGCCGCGCGCATCCGGCTGAGGTACTGCTTCTTCCCCGCGGCGTCAAAATACACCAGGAAGTCGCCCCCGCCCACATTCACGGTCCACTGCCACGGCCCGCCCCGCATGCCCGTCACCATCAGGGGGCGCACATCGTCGATGATGGATCGGTTCAGATTGACGTCTGGGTCGTAACAGATTGTCTCGCCCCAACTGCCGATGGCGACCTGGTCCCAGCGCTGGTTGGTCCCCCAGCCCACGAGCGAAAGCTGCGCGTGCGACACGGCGGGCGCGCCGCCCCACCGCGCATAGGCGATGGCCATTTCCCCTTTCCACGTTTCGCCCGGGGCGACCTCAATCATCGTGAGGCCATGAAACCAAGGTCCCTCATACAGCAACCGCCGGTCGGGGAGCGAGTGCCAGTTCTTCGAGACCTGCACGGGGATGCCGGTCGGATGGTCCGCCGCGTCGCGCAGCATGGGGATCATGCCCACGACGCCGGTGAAGGCGCCATCGAAGGCGAAGTTCAGCGGCGCGCGCAGCGGCTGGTCGCCGGGGTTTTCGATGCGGACCGTGAAGCGATCGAGGCGATCCGGCTCCTCCGACAGGCTCCAGCCGGCCTCGGGTAGATCGACATAGCGCCAGCCGCGCAAGGCATCAAACGTGACCGGCACGGCCTCGCCCGTCCGCCGGTCGGCTACTGTGATTCGCGGCTCGGGCTGTGGCGCGGCAAGTGCGGCGCCATCGGCGCCCAGGGCCAGACTGACGCGGATGGGCTCTCCCGCCTTCCAGTGCGCCCGCGGCGCCGTTTCCTCGACGCGATGCGCCCCCTGAGTGAAGCCGATCCCGATGCGGGAATCGGCCAGGTCGGCCTCCGGCGTGATTTCCAGGAAGACGCGCAGTTCATCGGGCCACGCGATGACCTCCAGGCGCGCCGTCGCGGGCAGCGCGCCGCCGTCCTCGCGCTCGAACACGAGTTGTTGAATGTCGAAGCGCTGTGCGACCTGTCCGCTCTCGATGAGGCGGACCGGGTAGGCGGCGTGGTCGCTGGTGTCCTCCGCGGCCCGGATAAACCGGTACCGCGCGCCATCCGCCTCGACCAAGAGCGACAAGGCCGCCGGTGGAAGCGAGAACACCACGTCGTTGCTGCCGGCCACGGCCTCGGCGTAGGGCGCGGGATCCGGAATCGGACCAAAGTGCGGTATGGCCAGCGAATTGACATCGATCGCGAGGCCGTAGCGGCTTGTTTGCACGCAAAGCATCCGCGTTCCATCGGCGGACGCGCCCCGCCAGCCGTGGGGCCACCAGAGAAAGCCGTAATCTCCGATCGCGAACGCGGGAATGGCCCCCGCGAGCGCCAAGACGAACACGATAAGGCGCGAACATTGTTTCATTGGGCTCTCCCGGTTGTCCCCCCAGGGCGATCACATTTAATCCCGATCATGGCAAATGGGCGCAATCTTGAGTCGATTTGGAACCTTGAATCAACGAAAGTGAGCTAGCTGGAGCGCCGGCATCTCTGGCAAGATCAGGGATTCGCCGCAGGCGAAATGCCAGCGCTCCAACACGGGCTCTTTTCTGAGTTTCCAGTGGTTCGTATGGCGATTGGCTCGTACACGAAGTCTAAATGCGATTGCCCGGTTTACCCCCGGCTTACAGCCCGATTTCGGCGACCGAATCCACAATCTGCGTGGGCTGGAAGGGATACTGCTTCAGGTGCTCCCGATCCGTGATGCCGCTGAGCACGAGAATCGTCCCGAGGCCCGACTGCACCCCCGCGATGATATCGGTTTCCATGTTGTCGCCGATCATCACGGTGTTTTCCGAGTGCACGCCCAGGTGGTTCATCGCCAGGCGCATCATCAGCGGATTCGGTTTGCCGATGAAAAGGGGCTTGCGCCCGGAGGCCTGCTCGACCAGCGCCGCCATCGCCCCGCAGGCCGGCACAATGCCATGCTCCGAGGGGCCGGACTTGTCCGGATTCGTCGCGATAAAGTGCGCGCCGCCCGCCACCAGCCGGATCGCCACGGTGATCTGGTCGATGCTGTAGGCGTGCGTCTCCCCCAGCACCACATAGTCCGGGCTTCGCTCCGTGATGACGTAGCCCACTTCGTGGATGGCGTGGGTCAGGCCGCTCTCGCCCACCACATAGGCGGTGCCTTCCGGTTTCTGGTTCTGCAGAAATTGCGCGGTCGCCATCGCGGAGGTGTAGATGCGCTCCGGCTCGATCTCCAGCCCCGTCGCGCGCAGCCGGTAGGAAAGGTCGCGGGTGGTGTAGAGCGGGTTATTCGTCAGCACCATGAACTTGCAGCCGCGTTCGCGCAGCCGCGCAATGAACGCCGCCGCGCCCGGTATCGGCGCGTGTCCGCGCACCAGCACCCCGTCCATGTCGATCAGGTAATTCGTATTCTCGGCAGATTCGCTCACCATATAGCTCCACGATGCGGCCAGGCCATTTTCGCGGTATTGTCGCACAGGATGGGTTACGGCTGAAAACCGGGCTGGATCGCCTGTTTGAACCCCGGATACGGGCCGCGTATTATCAGAAGCAATTCAATAAAACCTCGCGTCACCGCCCGGAGACTCCCCGTGACCAATACCTCAATTCTCTTGCCCGTTCCATACTACCGCCTCGCCATCGTGGCGCTGCTCCTCATCAGCGCGGGCTTCCTGCCGCTAGCCGCGTCCGCGCAGGTCACCCTCGTGCGTGACGGGCAGGCAACCGCCGCCATCATCACGGCGGACACCCCCACGCCCACCGCGCAGTACGCCGCCGAAGAACTGGTCTGGCACGTCAAGAAGGCGACCGGCGTCGCCCTGCCGGTGCATGCGGAAAGCGGCGCGCCAGATGGGCTGCACACGCGCATTTACATCGGCGACACCGCCGCCGGACGCCACCTGGGCCTCGATCCCGTCCAACTCGCGCGCGAGACGTATATCGTCCGGTCCGTCGGCAACGATCTCTTTCTCGCCGGCCGCGAAGACGGTGGCGACCCTTTCGCGGAGGACAACCCCAATGTGGGCCCGCTCTTCGCCGTGTATGAGTTTGTGGAACGCGCCCTGGGCGTGCGGTGGCTGTGGCCGGGCGAACTGGGAACCTATATCCCCCCCGCGGACACCGTGGAAATCCCGGCCATCAACGTCGTGGGAACGCCCTCCCTGCAGTTCCGCCGCTTCTACTGGTACATGATCCGGAACGTTTCGATCGGCTCCGGAAAGCTCGATCCCCTGGACGAGCGATTCGGTTTCTCTCCCGAAGGCGCGCGGGCCTATGGCGAAGCGCTCCAGGTGCTGCTGCGCCGCCACCGCCAGGGCGGGCTCGACGCCAAACCGCCGACGGGCCACGCGTTCAGCGGGTGGTGGCAGAAGTATGGCAAGGAGCACCCCGAGTGGTTCGCCATGCGGAAGGACGGCGTGCGCGGCAGCCTCGATCCGGATGCCGTCCACGTGGACATGTGCGTGAGCAATCCGAGCCTGCATGACTTCATCGTGAGCCAGTGGGACGGCGAGAGCGTGTTGTTGCTGGGCCCGGTGGACCGGCCCGGTCGCTGCGCCTGCGAACAGTGCCAGGCGTGGGACGCGCCCCAGCCGGAAACCCCGCCGTGGTTCGCCGAGCGCGTGTACAAGACCGACCGGCGCGCGCAGGAGGTGTTCTCGGGCGTCACGTCGGATCGCTATGCGCGCTTCTGGCAGGCCATCCTCGAAAAGGCGAAAGCGCGCAACCCGAACGCGCTGGTGTCGATGTCATTCATCTACGAAAACGAGTTTCCCGCGCCCCAATTTGATATCCACCTCGGCCGCCAGATCTACGGCGAGTTCGTCCAGTGGCAGGATCCGCACCTCCGCTGGTTCCCGATGCACGAGGAGCCCTACGCGTGGATCCAGGATCAGTGGCTGGGGTGGCGGAAGACCGGCATGCGGATGGGCTACCGCCCGAACTACCTCCACGACGGGTATGTCATGCCGCACTTCGAAACGCGCCAGTCCGGCGAGTTTTTTCAATTCGCCTGGAAGAACGGCATGGAGGGGGCCAGCTTCGATTCCCTTACGGGCCAGTGGGCGGTGCACGGCCCCCGACTCTACATGCACCTGCGGCTCATGCAGGATCCCGAACGGGACCTGGACGCCATCCGCGCGGAGTACTATGCGGCCTTCGGGCCGGCGGCGAAGACGATGCAACGCTATTTCGAGTACTGGGAAGACTATGCCTTCGACAACCAGATGCGTTTCCTGAAGCTCTTCTGGGACATCGGCCACCGCTACCGGGTCTACCCGCTCGCGGCGCACCACGCTTTCCCGGAAGCCGCGTTTGCGCCCGCGCACGCGCTGCTGGCGCAGGCGCGCCAGGAGGCGGCGGCCGGCGGGGCGCGTGCCGATTTCGCCGATCGCGTGCAGTTCATCCAGACCGGCCTCGACCACGCGCGCCTCGCGACGAAGGTCACCACGCTCTTCGACGGACAGGAACTGCCACCCGAAGCCAACCGCGACGCCGCGCGCGACGCGGTGGAGGAACTCGTCGCCTTCCGAAAGGCCCACGAGCACCTCTTTTTCTCCGATCTCCTCTGGGTCACGTCCTACTGGGAGCGGGAGAATCTGAAACTCGAGGAATTGATGCAATAAGCTCGCGCACCGCCTTCAGGCACAACGGAAAACCGGCGCCGCTGTGCGATTCCCGGGTTTTCCTGTGCTACACTGCCTTTTTCATTCGTGTATTAACCCCCGAATTACCACGAGGAACGCCCGCCATGACGTTTCGTCGCGCCACCGCGCTGATCCTGTCCCTCCTGCTTGCCCCGGCGTACGCCGCCGAAACCTTCACCTTCGGCGCGATCGCCGACTGCCAGTATTGCGACGCCGACACCGCCGGTGTCCGGCAATACCGCGACTCGCCGGCGAAGCTCCGCGCCGCGGTGGATCACCTCAACACGCTCGACCTGGAGTTTACGGTCCACCTGGGCGACTTCATCGACAAGGACTGGGAGAGCTTCGACGTGGTCGGCCCGATCTATAAGTCCCTGAAGATGCCGGCCTACCACGTGCTTGGCAACCACGATTACTCCGTGGCGGATGACAAGAAAGCGGGCGTGCACCAGCGCCTGGGCATGCCCGCCCGTTACTACGACTTCATAATCCACGGCTGGCGCTTCATCGCGCTGGACGGCAACGACATCAGCCTCCACGCCTACCCCAGGGGCAGCGCGGAATACGCCGCGGCGGAAAAGTACTACGCGGACAACCAGATCGAGTCGCCCACCTGGAACGGCGCGATCGGCCCCGACCAGCTGACGTGGCTGCGCGGCGTGCTTGATGACGTCACGGCGCGCGGCGAGTCGGCCGTGCTCATGGCGCATTTCCCGGTGTATCCCGAAGATCCGCACAACCTGTGGAATGCCGAAGAGATCCTGGCGCTTGTTGACGAGTACCCATGCGTCAAGGCGTACATTAACGGCCACAACCACAAGGGCGCCTATGCCGAGCGCAATGGGGTCCACTACGTGACCTTTAAGGGCATGGTGGACACCGCCGAGAATTCCTACGCGACGGTGACGGTCACCCCGGAGGAACTCAAGATCACGGGCTTTGGCCGCGAAGAGGACCGCGCGCTACTCATCCGCAAGGCGAGCTTCCTCAACCCCGTCCCGAAACTGATGAGCCTCGTGCCGCCGCTTTGGTCGGACGTGCACAAGAGCACGCCGGATAGCGACGTGGAATTGCCCATCGCCGATACGCCGTTCATGGAGCACGTGCGGAAGGATATCGCGCCCGACACCAGCCGGGCCTTTCCCGCCCCCCATCCGCCCGCGCAGATAGAGGCCATCACCCCGCCGATCACCACGCCGGCGATTAAGCAGGGCGCCCTGACGTGGGTTGGCGCGGAAGATGGCCTCTTTCATAGCCAGGACGGCGAATCCTACACGCGCCACGCGAGCTACGGCGTGGACGGGCCGCTCTCCAACCGCATCGCGGGCCTCGCCGCGGACTCCCGTGGCGCGCTCTGGGTCGCCACGCCCGCCGGGCTGAGTTCGCGCGACGCGGAGGGGAACTGGTCCAGTTTTCGCGGCCGCGAAGGACTGCCCTGGGAGGAACTCACCTGTATCGCCATCGACGCCAGCGACCGAATCTGGCTGGGCAGCACGCGGGGCCTGATCCAGTACCGCCCCTACGAAGAAGGCCGCCAATGGTATTACCGCGCCGGCGAGCGCTACCTGCCGCACGACCATGTGACGGGCCTCAAAATCGCCGAAGACGGGACCGTTGTGGCGTACCTGCAGGGTAAGACCGGCATGACGACCATCGCCGAAGAGCCCCGCACGCTCCACGGCAAAGCCGAACACCTGCTCCAGGAACTACTCGCGCGGAAGATGCGCCTGGGCATGCCCTCGCCCCCGCGCTACGATGATCCGTGGAACCGCCAGAACCCGGTGTGGGAGCCGCAGCCGAGCGATGGCCTCTGGAACTCCTACCACATCACGTCGATGAGCCTGGCGTATGCGCTCACCGGCGAGGAACGCTACAAGCAGGCCGCGAAGGAGAGCATGGAGGCCATGTACCTCCTGCAGAACGTCACCGGCATCAAAGGCCTTGTCGCGCGGACCGTCGTGGCCGCCGATGATCCCTACGTGGAAAAGGCGCGCACGCAGGACAACTGGCACGAATCGCCGGATGGAAACCACTGGTGGCGCGATGATGTCTCCAGCGATCAGATCGACGGGCATTATTTCGCGTTTTACACGTACTACGAGCACATCGCGAAGCATGACCCGGCGGAAAAGGAGCGCCTCGTCAAACAGATCCGGCAGGTCACGGACTATATGCTCGACAACGGCTATCAGATTCCAGACTGGGACGGGGAAGTAACCATGTGGGGCTGGTTCGACCCGGTTTCCCTGAACGACAAGCACATCCACTACCTCGAAAGCGGGATCTACTCGCTGATGATGCTGTCGTTCCTGAAAACGGCCCACCACATCACCGGCGACGAGAAGTACGAGGCGCACTACGTGGATCTCATCCAGAACCACGGCTACCTCAGTAACCTCCTGCTTCAGAAGAAGCTCTGGCCCGACGAGATGAACCACTCCGACGACCAGCTTTCCGCCATCTGCTTCTACCCCTACCTCCAGATAGAACACGATCCCTTCATCCGCGACGCCGTCCACCGTTCCCTCCGCCGCCACGCCCTGATTGAGCGCGACGAGCGCAACAGCCTCATGGCCATGGTCTACGCAAGCGTCGACCCGGAGGATGCCGAGGTGGAAGGCGCGATCCAGACGCTCCGCGAGATGCCCCTCGATCGCCGCAATTGGGCCCACGACAACAGCCACCGCGCCGACGTCACGTTTGACCCGCGCCCGAGCGTCCGCGGCCACGATATCCTGCTGCAACTGCTGCCGGCGGACGAGCGCCTCTTCGAGCGGTGGAACCAGGACCCCTACCGCGCGTTTGACGGCGGCGACGGGCGGCTCGACGGCGCCGGCGTGCACTACATGCTCGCGTACTGGCTCGGCCGCTACCACGGCGTGATCGCCCCGCCGGCGGAGTAGCGCGGCACGGCCCACGCCTCCTCGGGCGCCAGGTCGCGTTGACCGCACCGGACGCCCGGCCTATACTGCGCACGGATGGGTTGCCTGGGAAAGCCGGAGGGTGTTGCGATGGCCGAGCACGACGAAATTCCGCTGCCCGCATCGCCATTTGAGCCGTATCCATTTCGCGCGGTGCGTGACGTGGATTCGGTGCGGTTCGAGGCCATCGGTGAGCCGCCCCCGGCGGAGTCGCGGCTGCGATACGGCATCCTGATTCTCATCGCGGCCGGTCTGCTGGTGTTCTACCTGGCGATTGCCATTTCGCTCGCCCTGCAGGGCCGCGGGCCTGGCTGGTGGTTTCACGCGCTCGTAGCCACGTTTGCGGTCCTGATCTCGGGCACCGTGGTCCGCGACCTACGCCTGCGTGATTACCTCCTGGAGAGCGAGATATCCCGACGGGCGGATGGCGCGCTCGAGTTGTGGTATCGGTGGCGCAATGGCGCGCCGCAGGTCTACTGCCTGACCGAGCCCGCGCGCATCATCGTATTATTCCGGCAGGATCTGGACGCCACCCGCTCGTGGCGTAAAGTGTCGGAAGACCAGTCGGCGCCCCGCGAGGAGAAGTTCCGCGACGAAATCATGATCGAGTTGTACCTCGTCGGAAACGCCATGAATCCCCGCATCCCGATACTTCGGCAACGATGGCGCCCGCTGATTCCGTGCATGACTCGATACTTCCAAGAGCACGCAACCGATCTGAACCGCGCGGAGGCGGTGGAAGCGGCCCAACCACTGGCACGCGCGCTTCACGAAGTCCTGCGCCTTCCCGTGGAGTTCCGAGTCGCTGGCGGTCCGCTGCTGGAGCGTCTCGAGACCCCTTCGGGAAGCTGGAACTCCTGAATGGCGAGATTGCGCTGCGGGCTCCGTCCCCGGGGCGCTCAGTTCGTTCCGCCGAGCCGCATCAGGGTCTTTCGCGCGTCCTCGGCGCGAATTCCCGAGTCTTCCAGGACGGAAAGGGGCGTATGGCCGTTGAAATCGCGGATATTCGGATCCATGCCGTGCTCAACGAGCACCTCGATGACGCGCGGGTTATTATGCAGGACCGCGTAGTGAATCGCCGTCTGCCCCGCCGCATCCTGTAGCTCAATCAGGGCCGGCTGCTGTGACAGCAGGGCGGCAACCTTCGCCGCGTCCCCGAATTCGACGGCGCGGACAAAGTCCTCGACTGGATCGTTCGAATAACTCACTGCGGCGGCGGGCCCCGCGCCCGAACAGCCCGGGCCCCATGCCGCCAGCAACAGGATGGCGGCGCTCCAGGCCGCCCGCCGAGTTCCGCCGCGCAACCAATCCCTCATGTTCAGCCTCCAGGATACGTCGGACCTGCGTTACATGCCATACGGGCTTGTCCGGGCGGAAGGGCATTCG
Source organism: Candidatus Hydrogenedentota bacterium (assembly GCA_019637335.1). Classification (NCBI taxonomy): domain Bacteria; kingdom Pseudomonadati; phylum Candidatus Hydrogenedentota; species Candidatus Hydrogenedentota bacterium. The sequence continues at coordinate 112,368 of JAHBVV010000010.1, forward strand.
CGCCCCCCCGCCCGGACGGATTCTATATCACGGGAAGGGTTGGCCGGTCGGCGCGTTCTGCACAACCTGCGTCACCATCCAGAACTTGCTGCCGGTGGCCTGCGGATACTTGGCGTATTCCACGTGGCCATCCATGAAGAGGCAATTGACCCCGCCCGGCACATGGTTGTAGTTCGACGCGGTAATCAGGCCGCCCGCGTCGTTCGTCGTCAGGATCGTGTCCCACATCACCGCGATCTCCGACTGCGCCTGCGCGGACGCGCCGGGGTTGTTGATGTCCGTAATGAAGAAGCGCTCGATCCCTTCGCGGATCGGCCGTGTCGTGACCGTCCGGCCCGTGGAAATGGTCCACGAGAAGTCCGAATTCCAGCCCGATATGCGCCGCAGCGGCTGGCCGTTATTCGTAAACGTATTCGAGATCAGCGTTACGTCGGCCTCGGTCTGGAACCAGTCCCCCTGGATAACATGGCCCCAATAGCTGTAGCTGTAATTCGAGGCCAGCGCAAAGCAATTGAGTTCGGGCACGACACCCGGGCCCTTGCACTTGTTCTGCGGAACGCCCGGCACGTGCACCAGGTTACCGTATATCCGCAGATACTCGTCGGGAATAATCTGGACGCTCGCGTTGTCGGCATAGCTGTGGCCGCTCCCGATCACGCGCCAGAAACCGCGATCCTCGGCCCCGCCCGTGTAGTCATCCGGCACCCACGAATCGTAGCCCTGGGAGTCGGAAGGGCAAAACGCCAGCTTCCAGTCCGTCCAGTACTCGGGATACAAGTGACCCGCGCTGACCCACCGCGCGAGGTCGGCCGGGCTGCTGGCATCGGTGAACGCCACACCCGGCGGCACGAGATTGCGGTTCGCATTCGCCTGGCGCGGGGGAAAACGCTCGCCCTTGCTCTCGTTGGTGTACATCTTGAAGATCACGCCAAACTGTTTCAGATTGTTCTGGCAGGAGGCCCGCCGCGCCGCTTCGCGCGCCCGCGCGAGAGCCGGCAGCAGGATGGCCGCAAGTATGCCGATAATCGCAATGACGACCAGCAATTCAATCAACGTAAATCCGCTTTTCTTATCACTTCGTTGCATGGTTCAAATCCCCTACTAATGATGGTGATGATAGACTCCACGAACTCCTGAACACCTGTACCGCCCGCGCCGCGTTCACCTCCTCTCCCGCTCCCGTGGATACCGGGCCCACGAAAGCCCGCATTGGGATGGCGTCCCCATCGCAAAAAGATGGAAAAGCACAACCCGAGAACGACACCAATGAAGAAAACTCTGCCCGTGCGCTGCCCGTTATACTTCGCCCGCGCGACGCCGTCCCCGGCCCGAGAGCACCACAGGCTCTTTGGCCCAATTCGGCAACCGCGAAGGCATCCGCCGCCATTGCGCAACGTCCCCGGTCATTTCGACGATCAACGCCCGAATTGAGCCGAGTAATTATTGGTATACTCTAATTTCTGGATTCTGTCAAGGGCTTACTATATTTCCGTCTTTTTCGCATATTGTCGCCGATAGTGCTATATGCCGCTATTCCCGTATCCGGGCGCCCGCGGCCGAAGCCGAATGGGATGGAACCACCCATGGAGCCAACTCCGCCGCTGGCCGAACCCGAGTTTGAAGCGCGAATGAACGTGAATTGCTACGATGCGGCAATTCAGCCGTTTCAGGAAGCAAGGCGCAGGAATACCAGCAAATGATCCTTCGAGTCACGAAGAAGCGCATACAGGCGGGAGGTGCGCGGTGGCGGAAATGTCAGCGCCCCTGGCCCTGTTGCCTTGCGCGCTCCGTGAAGGCTTCGGCATACTGCGGGCAGGCCGTGTATCGACGTTTCGCAAGGAGAATTTCCGCCATGTATTTGTTTCGTATTGTGTCGCGTGTGTTATTTGCGCTCGCATTTCTGGCTGCCGCGCATGTTTCCTCCGCCGCGGCCGAAGAACGCCCGAATATCATCTTTCTGCTGGGCGATGACCTGCGCTGGGACGCGATGCGGCACGCGGGCAACCCGATCATCGAGACCCCGGCCCTGGACCGCCTCGCGGCGGACGGGGTGTCGTTCACGAACAGCTACGTGACGACCTCCATCTGCATGGTGAGCCGGGCGACGTTCTTCACCGGACAGTACGAGTCGGCGCACAAGATCCACGATTTCGCGACGCCGTTCGCGCCCGAGGCCTTCGCGCGGACGTATCCGATGTTGCTGCGCGCGGCGGGGTACCACACGGGCTTCATCGGCAAGTGGGGCATAGGCGGCGAACTGCCGGAGAAGGATTTCGACTTCTTCGAGGGCTTCCCGGGCCAGGGGCACTATTACGACCCCGAGGACAAGGACGAAAAGGGGCCGCACCTCACCGCGCGCATGGGCGATCACGCGCTGGCCTTTCTCGAGGCCGCGCCCGCGGACAAGCCCTTCCTGCTGTCGGTAAGCTTCAAGGCGCCACACGTGCAGGATCAGGACCCGCGCCAGTTCATCCCCGATCACAACCTGGCCCACTTGTACGCATCCGACACGATCCCGGCGCCGCGCAAGGGCGATCAGGCCTACTTCGAGGCGCTCCCGGAATTCATGCACACCACCATCCTGCGCGAACGCTGGGAAAAGCGCTTTGCGACTGAAGCGATGTACCAGGAGTCCGTGAAGAACTATTACCGGCTCGTGACCGGCATCGACCGCGTTGTGGGGCGGATTCGCGAGGCGCTGGAGGCCAGGGGCGTGGCCGGCAACACCGTGATCGTGCTCACCGGCGACAACGGCATGTTCCTGGGGGAGATGGGCTTCGCCGGGAAGTGGTTCATGCACGAGGAGTCGATCCGCGTGCCGCTCCTCATCCACGATCCGCGGCTGCCCGACGAACGGCGGAACCGGAAGCTCGACGCGGTCGCGCTGAACATCGACATCGCGCCGACGCTGCTCTCGCTCGCGGGGCTCCCCGCGCCCGAGGCCATGCAGGGGCGCGATCTGGCGCCCTGGCTTCGGGGCGAGGCGCCGCCGTGGCGGAGCGAATGGTACTACGAGCACCACTACATCCGCGATCGCGTCCCCGGCATTCCCGCGACCGAGGGCGTGCACACCGGGCGCTGGAAATACATCCGCTACCCCGACAGCGAGCCCCTGATTGAGGAGCTGTACGACATGCACGCGGACCCGCACGAACTCGTCAACCTGGCGAAGGACCCCGCCCACGCCGACACCCTCGAACAACTCCGCGCGCGGTGGGCCGCCTGGCGCGATGCGGTCCAGAAGACGGGCCCGGAATGGTCGGAGCCGCGGTGAATGGGGGAAACCCGGGCGGTGGGGGGCGGGAGGCGGCTCTACGTTGCCTCATTCGCGCGATTGGATGGGCCGGTATACGGTTTCGGTCTCTTCCCACTCAATGCCGGGCTTGGTCTCAATGGCATTGCCTTGACTCGGAAGCACCAGATCGATGGTGTCGCCCGCGCGGGCGCCACGGTATGTGATGGAGCCGTATCCGTTGCGGGAGACGGCGAGCAGGTGTTCCCCTTCGGGTATCGAATGCAGCTCGAAGCGCCCGAAGGCGTCGGTCTGTCCCGTATAGCGCGCGCCGGGTGCGTCCTGAACGGTGAGCGCAACGCTTGCATGCGGCACCGGAACGCCGCTCTCGTCAGTAATCACACCGTATATGGATGCGCCGTATTCGATGGTAAATCGCAGGCCACTCTGGTGTTCGCCGGGCCGCAGCGTGATTTCGCCCGCGGGCTGCGGGGTTCCGGCGCCAGCGCCAGGATTGTGGTACGGCCCGATCTCGACGAAATAGGCGCCCGCGGGCAAACCGGCAAGGTAAAAGAACCCATCGGCTTCGGTATAGGCGTTGCGCCGGACCTGCGGGCCTTCTTCCTGCTCCTCATACCGCCGCAGACGCAGGCGAGCGAGCGCCGGCGCGCCGTGCGCGTCTGTGACGAAACCGGCAATCGAGGCGCCTGGCGAATCGTCGAGCTGGAGTACAATATCCGAGCGGCCAGCCGCGGTCAACGCAATCGGCCCGAGAATCGCGCTCTCCCCGGAGCCACCAATCGCTTTCATGTGGACTTCATCGGATGCGCGGCATTTGGCGAGGTGGAATTTTCCATGGGCGTCGGTTTGTCCGTTGGCGGTCCAATAATCCTCGGGAGTATCCGACAGAGGGGTCCACGCGCGCACTTCGGCGCCCGGCACGGGGTCTCCCGCCGCGTCAATAACCGTGCCTGATAGCGTTGTGGAGCTGGGCCAGGCGAAGTCCAACGTATACCCATCGGCATCGGGAGGAATTTCGGCGTTTATCTGATGCGATTCGCGCGCATGCACGAACTCAAATACACCGCTGCGCGCGGGGATCCCGGTAAGGGTGTAGTTTCCGCCGCCGTCCGTGACGGTCTTTTTGACGCCCGCGAACTCGACATTGAAAATTGTGGCGACCACAACATTCGCAAGACCTTCCCCAGTAGCTTCTTCAAAGACCTTTCCCGAAACTGTTACGGCGGCCTCCACGAACAACTCCACCGAGAGTCCCGGCGCGCCTGAGTCGACCGGAACGCGCAAAGGTTCGCCCGCCAGCACCAGGTTATCACTGGCGCCGTACACAACATAAGTGTCCTCACTGACCCCGTCCAGAACAAAGCGGCCGGCGGCATCGCTACGCACAGGGGGGACTTCATGATCACCGCCCAGCGCGCTGGCGCCCACCGGAAAACCTGGAACGGCGCTCCCGTCGGCGGCGGAACGCACCACGCCCTGGATCCGGCCGCCGGGTCCCAGGACCAGAGTAACCGATTTTGCGCCGGGTTGGACAGGCTCGCTATACGCGGGAGCATAACCTGTAGCCTCCGCCACAAATTCATAATAGCCGGGAGGAAGCGCCTCAAACGTGAAGGCGCCATCCGGCCCCACGGTAACCGCCAGCCGGGCGCCATCCAATTCGAAGGGCCGGTGATCCTTCCGTAACACAGCCACGGACGCGTCCGGAACCGGCTCTCCGGTGGTATCGGTGACGCGTCCGGCAATCTTCGATGCGGGGGCCAGGACCAGGGTCTCCACCGCCCCGCCGTTGGGATCTGAAATATTCACCATCGCCAGGGCGGCGCGGTCGTCCTTCCGCGCCTCCAACAGATACGTGCCGGTGGCCAGGCCCTCGAATAGGGCGGCGCCACGCGCATCCGTGACGGCGTCGTGCCGGGCGGAGGGCGCAGGCGCGCCTCTCGCGTCAGAGGGGGAATAATGGATTGCCTCCACGGACGCGCCCGACTCGGGGTTGCCGTCGCGCGCGAGCACCGTCAGCCGAATAAACGCGTTGCCCTCAGGTCCGGAAGGTTCATGAGGCGGCTCCGGGGCAGGAAGAACCTCCACTTGAGCGGGGGGTGATAACTCGGGCTGCGCGGGGCTCGCCACCCCCTCAAATTCCTCGGGAGCATCCTCAATACGCGGGACGCTGTACGTCACCAGGAGGAAAATGACGCTGGCCATTCCCGCCAGACCGGCTAGTACCCAATGCAGCCTGGGATTACTCCTATTGCTTCTTGTTCGACGGCGCATCGAATCCCCGATCGCATTCCAATGCCAAATGCAATTCACAGGTCTTGGCTATCGTGCCGCATTACACTGCCACTATATGTTGTTTATCAGACTATAGCTCCTCTGTCAATGAAAAAAATGAGCAGCGATGCCATTCCAGCCTGCTTGTTGGGTGGCTGTTTGGCCGGACATCAGTTACATTGGATATTCTGCTTGCAGGGTAGCCGATTCGCTGGTGCACGACGTCTCCGGGGCCCGGAATGGTCGGAGCCGCGGTGACGGACAGAAACCCAGGTGGTGTCGGGCGGGTCTAACGCGCATTGTAACCCCGTGGAACCATTCCAAAAAGGACCTGTTATCGATGAAAAGTGCGTTTCTATGTTTGATGATGGCCGCGTTGTCCCTGCCGCTTGTGGCGGGTGCGGAGCCTACCTTTGGCGAGCGGCTGGGCTGGAAGGTGACAGACCGAGTGTTGATTGTGCACAACGACGATACGGGCATGTCGCACGAGGCGAATCTGGGCACCATTGAGGCCTACGAGAAGGGCGTGCTCAGTTCGAACAGCGTGATGATGCCGTGCTCCTGGGTTCCGGAATGGCGCGACTACATGCTGGCGAATCCCGAGCTGGACAACGGGCTGCACCTGACGCTCACGTCGGAGTGGAAGCATTACCGGTGGCGGCCCGTGGCGGGGGCGGCGTCGGTTCCCGGGCTGGTGGACAAGGACGGCTACATGCACCGGGGCGTCATGGAGGTGTACCAGCACGCGACGGCGGACGAAGTGGAGACGGAAATTCGCGCGCAGATTGAACTGGCGGAGCGGATGGGGATGCCCATCACGCACCTCGACTCGCACATGGGCACGCTTTTCTACAATCCCGGGTATTTCGAGCGCTACATCAAGGTGGGGATCGAGAAGCAGATCCCGATCATGATGATCAGTGGTCGCGGCGAGGCGGAAAACGAAGTGCAGCGCCAGATGTTGCCGCGGATTCAGGCGGCGGCGAAGATGGTGTGGGAAGGGGGCCTTCCGGTACTGGATTATCTGTACACCTCGACGGCGGACACGAACGATCCGGAGGAGATGACCGAGGCGCTGATCAAGAACCTGCGCGAGCTGAAGCCGGGCATCACGCAGATTATCCTGCACGCGACGCGGCACAGCCCGAATTTTGAAGCGATTTCCGGTTCCGGCAAAAAGCGCGAGGCGGAGCTGGAGATGGTGCTGAGCCCGGCGGTGAAGAAGGTCATCGAGGAGGAGGGAATCATCCTCACCACCTACCGCGAGCTGATGGAGCGCCGGAAAGCGGTGAAATAGCCCGCGCGCTATGCGCCGTTGATCGCGGTAAAGATCTCCGGCTCCAAGACCGCTTTGGTTTCGATGCCCGGTACCGCCTTGCGCAGGTACCGGGCAATTTTTGTGGCGATGTTGCGCTCGGTGCCCACGTGGCCCGCGTCGATCAGGGCCAGGCCGCGTTCCCGGGCGCTGTCGGCTTCGTGATACTTCAGGTCGCCCGTGACGTAGACATCGATATCCCTGGGCACGCGGGGAATCTCGCCGCCGCCGGCCCCGCCGCAGACCGCGACCGTCCGGACTTTCGTGTTCGGCTGTCCCACGAAGCGCACGTGCTGGAGTTTGAGCGCCGCGCGAACGTGTTCCGCGAAGGCGCGCAGGGGCATGGGGGACTTCAGGACACCGCGCGCGCCGAGGCCGAAGCGGGGGTCGCGATTTTCGAGGGGGACGATGTCATAGGCCGGCTCTTCGTAGGGGTGGGCGTCGCGGAGCGCGCGGATCGCGGTGGGTACGTTGACGCGCGGCAGCAGCATCTCCAGGCGGCGCTCCGGCTCCTCGTTCAGTGCGCCGGCGCGCCCGGAGAAGGGGTTGGCCGTGTCGTCGGGGCGAAAGGTCCCCGTGCCCGCCGTGCTGAAGCTGCACTCCGAATACGCGCCAATCTGGCCGGCCCCCGCGTTCGCCAGGGCCTCGCGGACCACGGCCAGGTGGGTCTCGGGAACGAAGGTAACGAGCTTGACCTGGCCGGCGCCCGGCGCGGGGATGAGCGGGGCGACCTCCAGCAGGCCGAGATCGTCCGCCAGCAGCGTGTTGACGCCCTGGGGCACGACGTCGAGGTTGGTGTGCGCCGCGAAACAGGCGATGTTCGCCGCCGCGATGCGCAGGCACAGCGCGGTGTGCGGATCGTCCGTGCGGAGGTTCTTCATCGGCCGGAAGACGAGCGGGTGGTGCGCCACGATCATCTGGGCGCCCCAGCGTTCCGCCCGCCGCACGACGTCCTCCGTGATCGTCAAACAGGTAAGTACGCGCTGCACCGGCTGGGACGGCTGGCCCGTTTGCAGGCCGACGGCGTCCCAGTCATACGCCAGGGCCGCCGGGGCCCACGCTTCCATGGCGTCACAGAGGGTCTTTACGGTTGCGGGCATGCGGTGCTCCCGGGGGGATTACGGAACGTCAATTCTTTCTGCGTTTATGATGGGCTGCAGCTCGCGCCGGAGCGCCTTGTCGGTGACAAGATCTATGGTGCGCCCCAGCAAGTCTTCAAGATAGAATTGAACCCCGAAGTAGCGGGACGCGGTGGCCGGGCCGTCAAAAGTGACCAGGATATCCAAGTCGCTATCCGACCGCATTTCATCCCGAGCGGCCGATCCGAACAGCGAAAGGCTCTTGAGTCCGAATTGTTCCCGAAGCGCCTGCTTGTGTGTTCTGAGCACGGTCAGTACTTCTTGCTGTGTCACGAAATTCTCCACGAATAGTTGATTATTCGTAACATTCTAGCCGTTTGAAGCAGCGACGCGTGGAAACAGCGCAAACCGCCCGTTAACATGCGAGGAAGCGCGGCAAAGGATCGCGGACATTCCTGTCCGCGGCAGGACGAGCGCAAGACATTTCGTAATCGATGCGCACGTGAAGAGACCCACGCCCCGAATGCATTCCGCTCCTTGGGGCGTCACGTTTCGATTCCAGACGAATTGCGTCTCTCTTTATGTCCCGAGCTTCCTTTACCGCGGACACGAATGTCCGCGATCCTGTTGTTCATGCCTGTCTTGGCCGAGACAGGCCTTCAAGGCGTCAGGTGCTTCATTCCGCATTTCTCTCGGCCTGTCCCTATTCTACACTATCGGCTGCTCCGTGTGCCCTTGTTCCGCGGAGCGGAACGGTATGCATTCCCACGGAGACCGTGGGAGCGAGGGGGGAGTGGGATGTGATATTCGCACGCTTGTCCCGCGGAGCGGAACGGAACGCATTCCCACGGAGACCGTGGGAACGAGGGGGGGAGTGGGATGTGATATTCGCACGCTTGTCCCGCGGAGCGGAGCGGAACGCATTCCCACGGAGACCGTGGGAACGAGGGGGGGAGGGGGATGTGATATTCGCACGCTTGTTCCGCGGAGCGGAACGGAACGCATTCCCACGGAGACCGTGGGAACGAGGGGCTGGGTACGCGCCTGGTGATCCGGAGAGAAACGGTATGTGCCGCGCGATCCTGCCTTTCCGGACGCGAAGTCCCCGGAAAGGCAGGTTCGTGCGCACCCCCCTCCGTTGGGATTGTCTCGATGGATGGGGCGCGATGCCTTTCGGTGGTCCGCCGCCGGGGCAATCGCACCTAAACCCGATCATGGCAATTGGGCGCAATCTTGAGTCGATTTTGAACCTTGAATCAAGGAAAGTGAGCACGCTGGAGCGCCGGCATCTCTGCCGGCAAGGTCAGGGATTCGCCGCAGGCGAAATGCCAGCGCTCCAATACGCGCCCTTTTCTGAGTTTCCAGTGGTTCGAATGGCGATTGGCTCGTACACGAATTTATATGCTATTGCCGCGCCGCGCCGCGCCGTGCACGGGTGGCGGGCGGTGTGGTATAGTGCGGGCTCCGATTTGTTCCCATTCATCTACCGGCGGAGTTGTATCTGAACCATGTCGAATGGCGCCTATAATCACCAGGAAATTGAGAAGAAGTGGCAGGATTTTTGGCTTGAAAACAAGACCTTCAAGTCCGAGATCGACCCGGAAAAGCCGAAATTCTACTGCCTCGACATGTTCCCCTATCCCAGCGGGGATGGCCTGCACGTGGGGCATCCCGAAGGCTACACCGCCACCGACATCGTCTCGCGCTACAAGCGGATGAAGGGCTACAACGTCCTGCACCCGATGGGCTGGGACGCGTTCGGCCTGCCGGCGGAGCGCCACGCGGTCCGCACGGGCGAGCACCCGGCGATCATCACGAACAAGAACTGCGACAACTTCCGCAAGCAGATCCAGGCGCTCGGGCTGTCCTACGACTGGGATCGCGAGATCAACACCACCGATTCGAAGTACTACAAGTGGACCCAGTGGATCTTCAAGGTGCTTTTCGAGCGCGGCCTGGCCTACGAGGTGGAGGCGCCGGTGAACTGGTGCCCGGCCCTGGCCACCGTGCTGGCGAACGAGGAGGTGAAGGACGGGAAGTACGTGGAGACCGGGGATCCGGTCGAGAAGCGCATGATGCGCCAGTGGATGCTGAAGATCACGGCGTACGCCGAGCGCCTGCTGGAGGACCTCGAAGGCCTGGACTGGCCCGAGGGCATCAAGGCGATGCAGCGCGAGTGGATCGGCAAGAGCACCGGCGCCGACGTGGATTTCATGGTGGTGGGTTCGGGGGAGGTGTTTACCGTGTTTACCACGCGTCCCGATACGCTCTTCGGGGCGACCTACTGCGTGTTCGCGCCGGAGCACCCGCTGGTCCGCCAGATCACCACGGACGCGCAGCGCGGGGCGGTCGAGGCCTACATCGAGGCGGCCTCGAAGAAGAGCGCGCAGGACCGCATGCGCGAGGACAAGGAAAAGACCGGCGTCTTCACGGGCGCGCTGGCGATCAATCCGGTGAATGGCAAAGACATCCCGATCTGGATTGCGGATTACGTGTTGGCCGACTACGGGTACGGCGCGATCATGGCGGTGCCGGGGCACGATACGCGCGACTATGAATTCGCGAAGGCCTTCGACCTGCCGATTGTCGAAGTGATTTCCGGCGGCGACGTCTCGAAAGAGGCCTTCACCGGGAACGGCACGCTGGTGAATTCGTCGTTCATCGATGGCCTGGACGTGCCCACCGCCAAGCAGACCATGATCGAGTGGCTCGACGAGCAGGGCATCGGCAAGGGCACGGTGAACTACAAGCTCCGCGACTGGCTCTTCTCGCGCCAGCGCTACTGGGGCGAGCCATTCCCGCTGATCCGGACCGAGGACGGGACCATCAAGACCGTGCCGATGACGGACCTGCCGCTGACGCTGCCGGAACTCGACGAATACAAGCCGACGGCGGACGGCGAGCCGCCCCTGGCCCGGGCTACCGAGTGGGTGAACACGACGGACCCGGAGACGGGTAAGCCGGCCATGCGCGAGACCAACACCATGCCGCAGTGGGCCGGTTCATGCTGGTATTTCCTGCGCTACTGCGATCCGCTGAACGACGAGGCGGCCTGGTCGAAGGAGGCGGAGGACTATTGGATGCCGGTGGACCTCTACGTCGGCGGCGCGGAGCACGCGGTGCTGCATTTGCTCTATTCCCGCTTCTGGCACAAGGTGCTCTACGACGCGGGCTACGTCCACACGAAAGAGCCCTTCCAGAAGCTCTTCAACCAGGGCATGATCCTCGCCTATTCCTACAAGGACGATCATGGCAAGTACTACTATCCGCATCAGGTCGAGAAACGCGGCGAGGGGTACGTCGTGAAGGCGACCGGCGCGCCGGTCCAGACTCAGATCGAGAAAATGAGCAAGTCCCGCTACAACGTCGTGAATCCCGACGACGTGGTGAAGGCCTACGGCGCGGACTCCATGCGGCTCTACGAAATGTTCATGGGCCCGCTCGACCGTGACAAGCCCTGGACCGACGAAGGCGTGCAGGGCGTGCACCGCTTTCTCAAGCGGGTCTGGTCGCTTTACATCGATACGGAGAGCGGCGCGTTGCACGGCCGGATCGTGGAGCGGGGGGGCGACCCCGCGATGCGCAAGGAACTCCACAAGACGATCAAGGCCGTGAGCCACGACATCGAGGGGCTGTTGTTCAATACGGCCATTGCGCGCATGATGGAATTCGTGAACGCCGCAATGAAGGCGCCCGCGATCGACCGCGCGGTCCTGGAGGAGTTCATCCTGCTGCTCGCGCCCTTCGCACCCCACCTGGCCGAAGAAGTCTGGCGGCGACTCGGGCACGATGGCACCCTCGCCTACGCGCCGTGGCCCGGCTGGGACGAGGCCCTGCTCGTGGAAGACGCCATCGAGCTTCCGGTGCAGGTCAACGGCAAGCCCCGCGCGACCATCAGTGTACCCAGGGACGCAGACAAAGAAACGATTCTCGCCGCCGCCAAGTCCGAGCCAAAGGTGCAGGCCCAGATCGACGGCAAGACACTCGTCAAGGAGATCTACGTGCCGGGGAAGATTGTGAATTTGGTGGTGAAGTAGCCTGAAATGGTACAAATCAATTGATTACGTTGATCTCCCGGGCCTGCCCGGGTTAAAGCATTGAGGAAAGCCCCACGGCATTACATTTATCGGCGTGTGCTGCAGGGATCGCGACGGGGGCTGATTGACCCTGGGCGATATTCGGACTACAATGATTTGGGTAGGTAGGAGAGACATCGTTCATCCGGAAAGGCGCGAGTATGGAATGCACCATCATGCGGAATGGGGAAATTTCATTGCCCAGGCAATTTCTGGATGCCCTGCACCTGAAGCAGGGAGACAGATTGATACTGGAGCAGCGCGACGACGGATGCTGGCTTCTTCGCCCCAGAACGCGCCCCGTTGAGTCATTGAAGGGGCTCATTCCGTATTCCGGCCCAACGAAGACCATTGAAGATATGGATCGGGCAATTGCAGAGAATGCTGGAAAGTAGCCTTCTTGTTTGCTCTGGATACCAATGTGCTTGTTCGTTACATCGTTCGTGATGACGAGCGCCGAATACAAGACGTAACGCGAATCTGGAACCTGCAAATCCGGCCACATTAATGCCAGCCTTTGTAGGGTTACCCACCCAACCCAGCCACTAAGTTTTGTGCCGCGCCGACGGCTACCCCCACATATTGCGGTAACGGGCTCCCGTCGTGTATGATCAGGGTGGGTCCTTCAGCGCGCCATGCCCGTTGCGGGTGCGCTGTGGCAGGGGCTCAGTCCAATCGTAAGGGTTTCTCGCCGTGGGTCTCCTCGAGCTTGTAGTCAGCATATTCGCCAGCATCATTCAGTTTTTTGTCTTCACCGCGCAGGCCATTCTCACTGTTCTGTTCGGCACGTCCGCGCAGTAGGCGCCCGCGATTCCGAAAGGCCCTGCGGGGTGTTCAGGGCTGTTCGGGAAGGTCCTGCTTCACGTAGAGCCAGGCCGCCTCGGGCCCGAGGGGCGTTTCCACGCACGCCAATACGCGCTGGTACAGTGAAGGGCCGCCGGGCTCGAATTCCTCGTAACGGTCGAGCCGGGGGAGGGCGTGCGCCGGGTCGCGCAACACCGCGAGTTCCCCCTCCACCCACGTCCAGTCGCCCGGCGGCGTCACCACCTCGGCCCGCCTGACGACCCATGCGAGCGCCGCGTCGGCCAGCGGATCCGCAGTTCCCTCCGCCAGCACCGCCTCGGGTGGGATGCGTAGCGCGGGGTAGCCTGCGGGAAGCCGGTGAAGCCGCCCGGGAATTCGGGCTGGCTTGACGGATTCAAGAAACGGCGCGACGAGGGCGTGGCCGGGTTCTCCGGTGCGGAGGGTGCCGTAGAAGAAGAGGGGGATGCCATTTATCGGCATGCCGCAGCTTTCCATGTCAACTCGCTGCGCCGGGCGCATGGTCTTGTACACCTCGATCGCGTGGAATCGCGCTCAGGATGCACAGCACCGCGAGCGGCGCGAGGAAATGCGCGCTTCGGACGAGGACCTCGTGGTGGTGTCCCACGCCAAAAGTCGTAACGCGCGCCAGTGCGGTGACGAGTCCCCAGAAGGCCATCCAATAGAGGACGGCGGGTCGGGGGCGTACGAGCACCAGCACGGCCACGAGAATATCCACCACCCCGATGGCGCGCATGATTTGAACTGTTACGAATTCCGAGAGAAAATGCCCGGTGAAATTGTAGGCCGTGCCGATGATATAGTCGATGAAGCGGGGGTGCTGCATCAGCGCTTCGATGCCGTGCACCGTGAACACGGTAGCCAGGGCCGCCCGCAGCAGCCAGGCGGTGAGGCTGAGATGCCGGTGCGGCCCGAGGCCGCGGCTCAGGAGTCCGATGTAGAGCACGGCAAGCGCGGCGGGCGCGCCGTAGCGCAGGGCATGGGCGTAGAGCGTCCACTGCGAAAACGGGAAGCCGGCATTGAAGTATTGCGCGGCGGCTTCGAGGGTGACCAGCAGCGCGATAGGCAGTGCGAGCGCCCAGTGGGGCCGGAGCAGCGCGGCGATGGCGAGGGCCAGCAGCAGCCAGGCGGCCAGCCGTTCCACGGGGGCGACCTGTGGGTGGGTGAAGCCCCATTCCAGGAAAAAATACGTCCCGAGGCCACTGCCCAGCTTGCGCTGCACGGCGGAGACCATGCCGATGGCGTAGCCCAGAACCGCCAAGCGCAGCAGCCAACTGGCCACGGCCACGCCGGCCGGGCCGCCGCGAAAAGCGCGCGGTGGGCCAGAATCAATTGCGCGCATGGTGTCTTCCCGCTATTCGGCCGCGACTGTTTCCAGAACCTGCACGGGGATGGTGAAGTCGTCGTGGATTTCCCCTTCCATCCCGTAGGCCCGTCCGCGGAGGCTCTCCTGCGTGAATTCCAGCAGATGCACGTGAAATTCCGACTTGGCCAGGCCGGGGCTCTGCAGGTACCAGCGCGCCGGATCCGGGGTGCGCAACGGGACGCCGAGGCCGCCATCGCCGATATAGGTGATGCCTTGCTCGTGGGGGCCGCCATCGCGGATGGGCAGGGTGCGCTTCAGGGCGTGATCGTGCGACTCGGTGACGATGTCCACGTTGTACTTCTCGAATAGCGGAACGAAGTAATGGCGCCGGTCCTCGCCATCGGTCCATCCGCGGACGCTGGGATAGGAGGGCTTGTGGTACTGAGCATAGAGCCAGCGGTTCTTCGGTCGCAGCTCCTTGAGTTGCGCATCGAGCCAGATGCGCTGCTCGCCCGCCAGGCTGATTTCGGTGTTCAACGTGACCAGGGCGATCTCGCCGGTGAGTTGCGTAACGTAGTAATAGTCGTGAGCGCGCTCCGGCCACCAGAACATCTCTTCGAACCCGATCGCGCGATCATGGTTCCCGCGTACGGGGACGATCGGGATGATCCTGCCGCCGTCGGTGATGGTCAGCTCGTGGTCGGTCAACCAGGGGCGCATGTAGCGCAGTTCGGCGCGCTGGTAGAAGTCGCCGCCGTGACAAAACGCGATTATGTCGCCGTCCGCCTCGGCCAGGGCCTTCATGCGCTGGTTCATCCCGCGCCGGTCCTTGTGCAGGTATGGTTCCGATCCGCCGATGCGCGAATCGCCGCCAAAGAGAATGCTGACATTGCGGCCGTCGTCGGGCGCGGTAATGAAATGGTATTCGCGGGAGTGCTGGCCCTGGCTGGAGATGACGAAGAAGTACGCCTTGGCGGGTTCCAGCCCGGAGAGATAGGCGTGGTGGTAGTAGAGCGGCGGCTCGCCATAGGCCAGGTCGTCTTCGGTTCGGGTGAACTCGCCGCTGTGAACGTCGCGCACGTGCATCGCGTAGGCGTCCAGATCGCCGCCCCGCGATTGGGTGTCGTAGGAAACGCGGTTACCGGTGCAGGGCGCGGTGGTCGACCAGGATATGACGGCCTCGCGCTGCGGGTTTTCCATCCAGGTGATGCGGACGTGTCGCGGTTCCGTGGAAACCGGCAGGACTTCGGATTTTTCCAGGGCCTCCTGGGCCAGGGCGGATCCCGCGAAAAGCAGCGACAGCGCGCAGAGGGGGCGAACGATATACTTCATCATGCATTGTTCCATGGTCGGGATTGCCGCAAACGGGCAATCACTTCGCTTCAGGCCGAAGTGCGGCTCAACAGCCGCACCGTAACGGTTTCCGGCGGTCAATTGCAAGCCGTCGCGCGTTCGCACACCCCGATGCGAGACCGTCCCGCCGAAGGCCGCCAACTACCGGCTATGCAGCGCGAAAAACTCCCAAATCGCCCGGCTGGCGTCGATATCCCGGGACGTGCGCCCGACGCCGGCCGGCGTCTCGATCCAGGATGGCGCGCTGCCGGGCCACGTGTGCCCGCCCCCATGGATCCGGTAGAAGTGGACGGGCGCACCGTCCTGTCCGGCGCGGTAGCGTTCGACAAGGACGCGTGTCCCGTCGTTTGGGTCGGCGTCAGGCCACAGCATGATATTGGGGGGACTCACCGCGCGGTTCGATTCGACCCAGTACCCGATAGCCTCGCGGGCCGAAAGGTAGGTGCGGGCGTTCGCGGGGCCCTGCTGAACGGCTCCGCCTTCCCACGGGAAGAAGGGGTCCTCCGTCCCAAATAGGATCAGCATGGGGATTGGGGATTCCGGCGCGCATGCGTTGTCGAAGCCCTCGGGCAGCGTGATCATGACCGACGCGGCGGCGGCAAAGCGATCGGACAATTCGCACGCGAGCCGCTGGGCCATCAGGCCACCATTGGACGCGCCGCACACGTAGACCCGCGCGGGATCAATGGGATACTCGGCGAGGAGGTGATCCAGCAGCGCGCCGATAAAGCCGACATCGTCCGCGTCCTCTACGAGGAGTTGTTTACCGGACTCGTCCGTGGGGTCGCCGTTCCAGAGAAAGCTTACCCCCTCCGGATAACAGACGATGAAGCCCTCCTCGCGGGCGATCAGGTCGAAGCCCGTCGTAATGGCGAAGCTGTCGCCCGTGCCGGCGAAGGGGTGCAGGGCCAGGATCAGGGGAACAGTCTGATCGGGCGGGAGCGCGGGGGGGACATAAAGCAAATACCCACGTTCGCGCCCGTCGTGCTCCAGGGTGTGACGGATTCGATCGGGTGTGGCGGGGCAGCCCACGAAAATGATAGCACTGGCCGCGACTGCGGCGACACGGAAAACTAGGGCGATTGAATGGCTATGCATGGACTTTGTCCCGGGCGCTGCCTGGTTCCGGCGGCCAGCTCGAAGGGGCGCTGCCACTATATTCGCGGCGCGCCGAAAATGAATCAACGGCGACTTTTTCCCCCGAAACCCGGATTCGATGGCTATGCTATAGTGATTAGCGTGGCGCAAGCCAATATGGGCTCTACGTGCCGGTTGCAGCTGGATACCGTCGGTGCCCCAGGATGTTCGTTCAACTCAGGAGGTACAAACGATGTCGATGAACCGCAGAAGCTTTCTTGGAACCTCGCTGGCCGGCGCCGCGCTCCTGGGTGCGCCCGCCTGGGCCGAGAAGCGCGAGGGCATGCCCTACCGCGACTTGGGAAAGACCGGGGAGAAGGTGTCCCTGCTGTGCGTGGGCGGCGCCCACATCGGCATGAAGGACGTCACGGACGAGCAGTCCATCGCCATCATGCGCGCCGCGGTCGACGAGGGGGTCAACTTCTTCGATAACGCGTGGGCCTACCATGGCGGGCGCAGTGAGACCCTCATGGGCCAGGCGTTGAAGGATGGCTACCGCGACAAGGTCTTCCTGATGACAAAGGGGCAGGCCTGGAACGCGGATCTGGCCCGGAAATACCTGGAAGAGAGCCTGCGGCGGCTCGACGTGGATATGATTGACTTGTGGCAGGTGCACGAGGTGGTTCGACCAGAGTACCCGGCGCAGGTGTACACCGAAGGCGTGCTCGAATACCTGCTGAAGGCGAAGGAGGAGGGCAAGATCCGGTACATCGGCTTTACCGGACATCACCTGACCAGCATACACCTCGAAATGATTGATCGCGGCTTCCCCTTCGATGCGGTGCAAATGCCCATGAGCGTCCTCGACTACCATTTCTGGAGTTTCCAGCAGAAGGTGCTCCCGCTGGCCCTGGAAAAGAATATGGGCATCATCGCCATGAAAACGCTCGCGGGCGGCGGCGTGATGCAGGCGGGAACGGCGTCCGTCGCCGAGTGCCTGCGCTACGCCATGTCCCTGCCCGTGTCCACTGTGGTCTCCGGCATGCAGTCCATGGAAGAACTAAAGCAGAATCTGGCCGTGGCGAAAGCCTTCACGCCCATGGACGAGGCCGAAATGGCGGATTTGCGCGAGCGCACGAAACCCTCCGGCGAAGACGGGCGCTTCGAGGCCTACAAGACTGCCTGGCACAAGGATGTTCAGGAAAAAATGATCGCGGAGGGGCTTACACCGGGTTAATCCGCAAACCGGGCCAACACGGGAAGATGGTCGCTCAGCGCGAACGAACCGGGGTCGTCCGGATTCGTCCGAAACGCGCCTTCGAACAGCACCCGGCAATCGCGAATGCGGGAGGCCAGCGCGCCGCCCGCCCAGATGTAGTCGATGCGCCGCGACGGCTTGTCGCTCCGGATGGTCATCCCGGGCGCGTCACTTGCGCGGGTGGCGGCGTCGACCAGCCCCGCGGCTTCCCATCGTGCGTATTCCGGCCCGTCGGGCGCGTGGTTCAAATCGCCTTGGAATAGGACCGGTCCCCCCGCGTCCAGCGCGGGTTTCATAGCTTCGAGTATCGCGGTTACTTCTCGCTCCCGCACGGCCGCATCGCTGGGGTGTAGGTGTGCGCTGAATAGCGTAATTTCGCCGTCGGGGTGGCGAAGGGAAGCCTGGCAGAAATGGCGCGTGAACAAATCCGCTGGATGGCTATCGTCGGTTTTGGAATGATTGACACTGTTCGATATCGGAAAACGGCTGATTATCGTGCCCGGAAAGCCCCCGGGAAACCACGCATGCGACAGGCCCAATGCGTTAGCAATCTGTTCGGCGACCGCTTCCGCCGGTGACTCCTGAAACGTCACGATGTCCGGCGAATACAGCGCCAACTCCATGGCGACGCGGTCCGCCATCTGAGCGGCGGCCCGGGCTCCGCGTTCCGTGTCGGTGTCCAGGTAGGGATAGCCCCGGCAGGCCAGCACGTTGTAAGAGATTGTGGTGAATCCCCCGGCGGGTTGGGCGGGGGCGCGAAGCGGCGCGCCCAGGAAGGCGCTCGCGGCGGCGCTGGTGACGAGGAAGGCTCGGCGGTTCATCGGTGTTTCCTTTCATGAATTGACTTTCTGCCGTCCGGCGAATACAGCGTAGACGGATCGCGTCATGGAAGGCAATGCGTCGCATCCCCTATAATTGATGCTCGCGGCGCGCCCGGCAGCAGTGGCGTCGTGCGCCGATCCGTTTGCGGCTCGGATCGCCTGTGATCGGCTCGTGATCAACTCAAACCTACACAAACAGGAGTAAATCGTGAGAAAAATTCTATTCGCCGCCATCGTCGCATGCCTCTTTCTGCCCGCGTACGGGGCCTTCGCACAGCCCGGACCCGATGGGAAAGCCCTCTACGGCCAGTACTGCGCGCAATGCCACGGCGCCGAGCTACAGGGCGGCAACGCGCAGAGCATGCTTGACGGCGTATGGCAGTTTGGTGAAGGGAAGGGATACGTGGCGCGGAATATCAAGCATGGCATTACGCACCTGGGCATGCCGGCTTACGAGTCCACCCTGGACGATGCCCAGATTGAGGCGATCACGGATTTCATCCTGAATGCGGAAAAAGAACGCGGGGTCACGCGACCTGCGCCGCCTTCGGAGGTTCAGACCCTGGACTATGTCGTGGACGTCGAGCAGTGGGTCACCGATCTGGAGATTCCCTGGGGCATCGCGTTTCCCGATGAGCGTACCGCGCTGGTGACCGAGCGGCCCGGCCCGCTTCGGATCGTGAAGGACGGGAAGCTTGATCCGAAACCGGTATCCGGGACACCGGAGGTGGTGGTCGAGGGCCAGGGCGGCATGCTGGAGGTGGCTGTGGATCCGGGCTACGCGGAAAACGGCTGGGTGTATCTCGCGTACAGCCACGGCCTGACCGGCGGGTCTGAACGTGTTCCCTCGATGACGCGGATTGTGCGGGGTAAGGTTGAGAATGGCGCCTGGACGAACGAGCAGGTGGTCTTCGAGGCGCCGCGCGAGAGTTATCTGACGGGGCGGGTGCACTTTGGTTGCCGGATCGTGTTTGATGACGCGGGACGCCTCTACTTCTCGATCGGGGATCGCGGATCGCAGGATATGGCGCAGGATCTGAGCGTGCCGAACGGCAAGGTGCACCGCGTGAACCGCGACGGATCCATTCCGGCGGACAACCCCTTCGTGAACACGCCCGGCGCGATGCCGTCGATTTTCAGCTACGGAAACCGGAACCCGCAGGGCCTGGCGTGGCATTCCGGCGACGGCCTGCTCTGGGCCAACGAGCACGGCCCGATGGGCGGCGACGAACTGAACGCGATTCGGGCGGGCAAGAACTACGGGTGGCCGGTGATCACGTACGGTCGGAATTACAACGGCACCGAAGTCTCCTCGATCCGGCGGAAGGAAGGAATGGAGCAGCCAAGCTTCTACTGGCTGCCGTCGATCGCCGTCTGCGGGATGGACGTGTACTCCGGTAGCCAGTTCCCCGAGTGGGAGGGGGCCTTGCTGGTCGGCGCCCTTAAGTATGAATCGGTCGCCGTGATGCAGGTGGACGAGGACCGCGTCATGCACGAGGAGGTCATCCTGAAAAACGCCGGTCGCGTGCGCCAGGTGGTCGCCGGGCCGGACGGCGCGGTGTACGTGCTCACGAACAGCCCCGACGCCATCCTCAAGCTGACAAAGAAATCCGACCGGACCTATTGATCCGGCTGCGGAGCGTTTTCGCCGCCATGGGCTCAGGCCTGTGGCGGCGTTTCTATTTGCATCTCCTGAACCTTCTTCCGGAGGGATTCCTTGTACTCATGGAGCCGTTCCAGGAGCGCGAGATTGGGAGACTCGCCCCCCGCCGCGAGGATTTGGGCCGCGATCAGGCCGGCGTTGAAGGCGCCGCCGATGGCGACGGTGGCCACCGGCACGCCGCGGGGCATTTGCGCGATGGAAAGCAGCGCGTCCATCCCGCTGAGGTGTCCAATAGGCACCGGGACGCCGATGACGGGCAGGGGCGTGTGGGCCGCGACCATACCGGGAAGGTGGGCGGCCCCGCCGGCGCCCGCGATGATCACGCGGATGCCGCGATCCGCGGCCTTCAGCGCGAATTCGGCCATTTCAATCGGGGTGCGGTGCGCGGAGACCACAGCCATCTCATAGGCTACGCCGAGCGTGGCGAGGGCGTCGCCCGCTTCCTGCATGACGGGCAGGTCGGACTTGGAGCCCATGATAATGGCGACGCGCGCCGGCGGTGTGGTTTCCATGTGTCTCTCGCTTCTGGGGCGTTTGCGCGGCCTACAGGATCATCCCGGCGGCAACGGTCTCGTTGGTGAATTCGTCGATCAGGATAAGGCTGCCGGTGGCGCGGTTTCTGGCGTAGGGGTCATACATGAGTGGTTGCGACGCCCGGATCTGGATTCGACCGATATCGTTCATTCCGATGGCGATGTCATCCGGAACGCGGTGCAGGGTGTTGATGTCTATTTTGTAGTGTACCTGCTTGATAATGCAACGCGCATCGCGGGTGGTGTGTTTCAGGGCGTACTTCCCGCCCGGCTGCAGGGGCTTCGGATTCAGCCAGCAGACCATCAGGTCGAGGTCCTGGCCGGTGCTCGGCTGATTGGCGGGTTTTACGAGCATGTCGCCGCGGCCGAGATCGATTTCGTCCTCAAGCAGGATCGTCACCGACATCGGCGCGAACGCCTCCTCCAGCGGGGTGTCGAACTGCTCGATGGCGCGGATCCGGCTCTGCTGGCCGGAAGGCAGGGCAAGCACTTCGTCGCCCGGCTTGAACACGCCGCCGTGGACGCGCCCGGCGTAGCCGCGAAAATCGTGAAAGGCGTCAGACCGCGGCCGGATCACGTACTGTACGGGAAATCGCGCGTCCACGTGGTTGTGGTCCGCGCTTACCTGCACCGTTTCCAGCGTGTACAGGAGCGTCGGGCCGCCATACCACGGCATGTTCGCGGAGGGCTCCACGACGTTGTCGCCCTGCAGCGCGGAAATGGGGATATAGCGGATGTCGGGAATCGCCAGCTTGCTCGAGAAGGCGCGGAAGTCCCGGCAGATCTCCTCGAATCGTTCCTCGCTGTACCCGGCGAGGTCCATTTTATTCACGCATAGCACGAGATGCTGAATGCGCAGCAGCGAGGCGATGAACGCGTGGCGGCAGGTCTGCTCCACAATACCCTTGCGCGCATCAAGCACGACAATGGCGAGATTGGCCGTCGACGCGCCCGTCACCATGTTGCGCGTGTACTCGATGTGGCCCGGGGTATCGGCAATAATGAATTTGCGGCGTGGCGTGGCGAAATAGCGGTAGGCGACGTCGATGGTAATGCCCTGTTCGCGTTCCGCGCGAAGGCCGTCGGTGAGCAAGGCGAGGTTCGGCCCATCCTCCCCGCGCAGGCGGCTGGTGTGCGTGAGGGCGTCCAATTGGTCCTCGAAGATGGACTTGGAGTCGTAGAGCAGGCGCCCGATCAGGGTGCTCTTCCCATCGTCCACGCTGCCCGCGGTCGTAAACCGCAGCAGCCCCATCTGACTGTTGTCCACCTGATCCAGTTCCTTGAGCAACATAGCTTCTCCGGCTGGGGTTTCAAGAGCTTGAGTGATCGCGACCCTGGATGTCCACGCTCGCGGGGATGGGGGAACCTGTCTTAAGCGCAACGGCCGCCGCACTCAGAAGTACCCCGCCTTCTTGCGGTCTTCCATCGCGGATTCCGAACGGCGATCGTCCGCGCGCCCGCCCCGCTCCGTGACGCGCGCGGCGGCCACCTCGCGCACGATCTCTTCGAGGGTGCTGGCGTTCGATTCAATGGCGCCGGTGCAGGTAATATCGCCCACCGTGCGGAAGCGAACGACACGCTCTTCGACATACTCGTTTTCGAGGCGTTGCAGCCAGGGCGAATCGGCCATCCAGAGCCCGTCGCGCTGAAAAACTGGGCGGCGGTGCGCAAAATAGATCTCGGGGACGCGCAGTTCCTCGCGCGCGATATACTGCCAGACGTCCATCTCAGTCCAGTTGCTCAGCGGGAACACGCGGAAGTGTTCTCCCGGGTGCTTGCGCCCGTTGAACAGACTCCAGAGCTCGGGCCGCTGGTTTCTCGGGTCCCATTGCCCGAATTCGTCGCGGTGGCTCAGGAAGCGTTCCTTCGCCCGCGCTTTTTCCTCATCGCGCCGCGCGCCGCCAAACAGCGCGTCGAACCGGCGCCGCTCGATGGTTTCGAGCAGGGTGGCGGTCTGGAGCAGGTTTCGGCTCGCCCTCGGGCCCCGCTCTTCCTGGACGCGACCGGCGTCGATGGTCTCCTGCACATGCCCGACAACCAGGGTTGCGCCGAGGTCCTCGACCAGCGAATCGCGGAATCGAATGGTTTCCTCGAAATTGTGCCCGGTATCAATGTGGACCAGCGGGAACGGAATTGGCGCGGGATAAAACGCCTTCTGCGCCAGCCGGACGAGGGCGATGGAGTCCTTGCCGCCCGAAAAAAGAAGGGCCGGCCGCTCGTGCATGGCCGCTACTTCGCGAATTACGAATAGGGCTTCGGATTCGAGCTGGGCGAGGTGGGGGAGATCGTAGGCGTGCATATTCAGTAAGGTCCTTTGGGGGCTCAACCTGCCTGGCGCATGGCGGCGAGGTTGGACCAGAGACGGTCCTCGTAGGAGCGCATGGCGGCGAGGAGCTGTTTCAGTTCGGCGGCGGTGGCGGCGCGCCCGGTAAGATGCCCCATTTTTCGGCCGGGGGATACGGTGCGTTTATCATACCAGTGCAGCTCGATCCCGTCGGGTGGGGGGAGGGTCGGCCTCGCGCAGGGTAGGCTGGGCGCGATGTTCGGCGGGCCGAGGATGTTGCGCATCGCGGCGAGGGCCTCGACGGCCGGCGCCGGGACGACGTC
Source organism: Candidatus Hydrogenedentota bacterium (assembly GCA_019637335.1). Classification (NCBI taxonomy): domain Bacteria; kingdom Pseudomonadati; phylum Candidatus Hydrogenedentota; species Candidatus Hydrogenedentota bacterium. The sequence continues at coordinate 135,805 of JAHBVV010000010.1, forward strand.
GTCCATCACGGCCCGGACGTGCAGGTCAAATTGGCTCGGCTCGTCCCGGTAGAGGGTGTAATGGCCCGAATTGTGAACGCGCGGGGCCATTTCGTTTATCAGGAGCTGCCCGTCGCGGCTGAGGAAGAATTCGACGGCCAGGGTCCCGCGGAAGTCCAGGTCATCGGCAATTCTCGTAATCGCTTCGGCGGCTTCCCGCGCCAGCCGGGGCTCCACGCCGAGCCGCAACGCCGGCCCGGAAACTTCCCGGCAGATTCCGCGCTCCTGCACGCTTGCCACGAGCGGGAAGCACTGGGAGCGTCCCTCGCGCGTCCGGGTGGCGACCATGGCGAGTTCGGCGGTAAAATCGACGAATTGTTCCGCATAGATCGTCGAGCCGACCGCGTCCGCCGCGCCGCAGAACTGCGCCAGGTCCGACTCCTGAATCGGGGCGCCGGGGCGTACGGGGAAATTACCCCGCCCGTCGTAGCCGAAGCGCGCGAATTTAAGCACAAAGCCCTCGGGGAAACGCTGGCGAAGCCGCGGAAGCTCCTGCGCCAGGGCGGTCGTTTCCACAACTTCGTACGCGGGCGAGTCGAGTTCAAGCCGCGCGAAGAGTTCCTTTTGCGCGAGTTTGTCCTGGGCGGTTGCGATGCTCTTCAGACCCGGCGCCAGCGCCACATCAGGATGGGCTTCAAGCACACCGCGCAACAGGGGAACATCGAGAAACTCATTTTCAATTGTGACTACATCGGCGCGGGCGAAGAGCTGGTTCAGGGCGTCCCGATCATTCAGCGCGCCGCAGACCCACTGAACGCCTTCGATGGCGGCGGGCTCTTCGCGCGACGCCGCGAGCACAATGGGCTGAAGGCCATCGCGCAGGGCCGCCTGGGCGATCATACGGGCAAGCTGGCCACCGCCAAGGATGCCCAGCCTTATTTTTCCATCCTGAATAGACAATCCATACTCCTGTCGTACCGCCGGGCGCGCGCCGTCGAATCTGGCGCCCGCCGAACAGGCTCACCACCGATTTTACGCCGCCACGACCCGAAGCCCTTCGGAGGCTTTGACCTCATCCCAGCGCCCATCGCCGGCGTAGCGATGCCGCACTACGCCCTGTTCATCCATGGCGTAGAGGCATATCCAGCCATGATCGAGGAGATTGCGCAGGTTTTCGTGCTTCTCAATAACGCTCCCCATCGCTTCCACGGGCGCTTCAATAATCGAAGTGAGTCGCAAGGGTTCGTGCATCAGGCGCTCGCCATCGTGAATCGACTGCCACGGCAGGCCGACCCGCAGGTCCCCGCCATTGCCCTCGAACACGCCAAGGGCGCCCGTAACATTGTGCAGGGTCTTGTTCCCGCTTCCGAATACCCGGTTGTCCACGGCGGAGCCGTAATACTGCAGGTTGATCCAGCTTGCGACCACCAGGGGAGCGGTCATTATCAACTCAAGAATACCAAAGTTCTCGTCCTGGCTCCAATCGTACGAGTGGAGAAAGGCCCGACCCCCAAGGTCCAGATTGCGGGTGCGGCGCCGGGGCGCGGCGATGAACGACGCGCAACCCGCCAGGCCCCATTCCGGGCGCACCTGGCTCCAGTCACGGCCCCGCCGCGTCAGGGCCTGTTCCAGCGCCGGGTGCGCGTCAAGTCCCAGCCGAGGCGCACGCTCACGCCGCACCTTGCGGGAGGCCGCTTCGAGCCGCGAACGGAGCGTCTGAAGGTCGTCCGCATGGGATTCGGGGACCAGGCCGGTGTCAAACAACGTAATCGTGTCCGTGGTGGTATCGTGAACGGCGCCCACGAATACCGTGTCCGCGGGCAGCTCAACGCCTTGAGTCTTGAGGCCCGCCCGGACTTCCGGGTCATTCAAGAGGGATACCAGGACGCGTACGTTGGCCTCGCCGCTGTGACCGCCACAGGCCCCGCAATCGAGTCCAGCGGCGTGGGGATTATTTACCGACGTGGAACCGTGTCCGGCCAACATCACGATCCGCGCGATGTCTTCGCGCAGCCCCATGGCCTTCAGGATGCCGGCGGCGAGTTCGACCCGCGTGTCGGGCTCCAGACCGTATGGCTGACCGCCCTGGTTTGCGGGAGCCAGGCACGGCGTCAGACGTTTGCGGAGAGCCGCCGGGAGCCCCGCTCCTTCCGGGCGCGGCGTCGTACGCGTAAGGCCCAGCGAGTCCGTGACCAGCTTAACCGCGAACGAAATTCCGAGGGTTTCCACGAAGCCAAACGAGGCAACCGCGCCGAGCTTAAACGACTTCCATGCCAGCTGGGCCCTGCGCCAGGCGCGGTGCTGCCGCCGGGTATCCGCTTCTTCTCCCGGGGCCGCGTTCGCCAGGGTCTCGCATACCGTGAAGCGCGGCGCAAGCAAGGCGGGGCACTGGGGCCGGGCTTCCGGCTGGGCCAGGGGCTTGTACGCCATGGGGAGGCCGAAGAAACCGGCGAAACCGATGGTCTCGACATCCCTTCCGGTTGCTTCCAGAGCGCGCCGGTATACCTCGGAGCGGACGTCAATGCAGAACGCGGCCTGGATCGCGGGCCGGTCCGCGGCGCGGGCGGCGGACTGGGGCTTGAAGCCCGCGACAATCTGCTTCTGCCAGCCGAGCTCGTAGGCTCGCTGCAAAATGACTTCGAAAGCGAACGCGTTCTTGCCTTCGTCGCCGGAGACGGACAAGCCCGGGCGCAGGTCGCGCCAGGTTTCCTGAATTCCCTGGCCAGCGAGGCCGGTGTACAGGATAAGCTCCCAGGCCAGCCGGATCGCGAGGAGTTCCGCCAGTACTTCGGGCTTCTCGCCGCGAAGTTCACGCTGCCAGTCCAGGTAACGGACGTAGGCGGACCAGCCTCCGTGCGTCATCAGGAGCCGGTGAAAATAACGTTCCATGCCGTCCTCGGGAATTCCCAGGACGTGAACCGCCTGGTGGATCAGGTCCTCGGGCGTCTCCGGAAGGAATGCGGCCGCGCCCCGGAAACCGGGCAGGCCGAGCAGCGCCGGCGTCCGGTCGTGGATCGCCTCGGCGCGCCAGGCCGCATAAGGCGCAAGATTGCGAAAGGGCGAGGGCAGCAGGGCCTGGCCTTCGTCGAAATACCGGCCTGCCCAGCGGGATACGTGTTCCGTCACGTACTCAACCCAGGGCGCGCCGGTGCAGTCCGCCGCCGCCGCGCTGACGGTTGGTAGCGGCGCGGGGGGCGCGCCGGCGGCATTGTCGCGCAGGATGGCGACCCGTAGGGCATGCAGGTCGCCGACGGCGCGCGCCGCTTCAGGTTCCATAGCGAGCGCATTGGCCAGGTCCTCGGTGGAGATTCGACCGGATGAAATTGCTTCGGCGTAGAAACTGCGCGGCATGAACAGGCGGGCCCCCGCGGCGCGCGCCAGGGTCTCCGCCGCATCACCGAAGGACCGGTCGATCACGCCGAGGAAGGGGTTTACGGCCACGAAATCCTTCAGCGGCCAGCAGGGCGCCACGGCATTCGCCGCGCGCCGCACCGCCTTCCGAATCCGGGGTGTGGCGGGGGGCGGTGTCGTCGTGGCAACAGGCACAGTGGGGGTGGCGTCAATCAATTTCAGACCTTTCGGGAACTAGTTTCGTGCGTCAGCCGCAAAACTCGGGGAGCGCATCAGGCCATTCAGGAGGGTGTTGGCGTAGAGGCCATTGGCGAGGTGCACATACACACTTGGAAAGCGGGGAAGCCAGTGGGCCGCGTAGAGCTGGGCAACGCTGATTCCGCCGAACAGCAGGACAATGGTGGCCGTGGCGGCCAGGCCGAACGTATCGAGCGGGACCGCGGCGGGCACAACCCCGTTCAGGATCCAGGATGCCCCCGCTTGCAGGCCGAAGTAGGCCATCGAGAGCAGGGTCACGCCGGTCAGCAAGCGCGCCGGGAAGTGATCGCCGTTGGCGCCGGCAAGCCCCCGGGCCAGGAGATGCGTCAGGCCCATGATGAGCACCGCGCCGAGCGCTACGATAGCGGGTTTTTCCCGCGGGGAGACGCCCCAGAGCGCGCCGCACGCCAGGAATATCAGGGTTGCGATCAGCGCCGCTGCGGCCAGAACCGCGGGGCGCGGGCCGCGGCAGGGGGCGGTCGCGGGCAGGGCGGCCGCGGCGTCGACCGCGCTCCCCGCCGAGAGGAACGCATGGGCCTTATAGACCGAGTGCGCCACAATGTGGAGGGCGGCGGCGGAAAATGCGCCCAGGCCGCACTGGAGCAGCATGAAACCCATCTGCGCGATCGTGGACCACGCCAGCGCCACCTTGACGCTGGTTTGGGTGAGCATCACCGCCGTCGCGACGAGGGCGGTCACGCCGCCCGCGACAATCAGAAGGTACATCGCCGGCGGACAGATGACCAAGACATCGGCCATCCGAACCATCAGAAATCCGCCCGCGTTTACGATGCCCGCGTGAAGCAGCGCCGACACGGGGGTCGGCGTTTCCATGACCTCCGTAAGCCACCCGTGAACGGGAAACTGCGCGGATTTGAACAGGGCCGCCATGACCAGTGATAACGCGGCGGCGACCGCGGATGTGGGCGCTTCGCCGGATTCGGACATTTCCCGGGCCATCTTCAGCATCTGCGCAATATCGCCCGTGCCGAAGGCGGCGTAGAGCAGTATCGCCGCCAGCACGAGGAAGGCGTCGCCAATGCGGGAGCAGATAAACTTCTTGCGGGCCGCCAGGACGGCGCTCGGACGGTCCTGATAGTAGAGCAGAAGGCGGTGGAGCGCGACGCTCGTCCCGATCCAGGCCAACACAAGCTGGAACAGGCTACCCGCGAGAACCAGAATCAGCACCGTTCCCAGGGTAAGGCACAGCCGCCCGGTGAACCACCCCTGACGCGGGTCACCGTCCACGTAGTTCCGGCTGAACTGGACCACCACGGCGCCGATGAACGCCACCAGCAAGAGCATCGTCACGCTGAGCGCGTCCAGCCGGATGGCCAGGGAGAACGGCCCCCAACCGGTGATGTGCCCCGTGGCCGGACCGGCGAGCGCGGTGTAGGCGGCGCTGCCGAGGGCGACCAACAACGCCACGGCGGTGGCGATTCGGCTCGCGAACAACACAATTCGCGGCCCGCCGCCACTGAAGCGCGCCAACAGGGCTACGCTGGCCAGCAGGGTGGGTCCGGCGAGGGTCATGATGAGGATGATTGGATTCATACGGGCTGCCTTCCATAAAACTGGCGAAAGTTTACCCGGATTGGTAATCATTAATAAAATTCAAAGATTGAAACATATCGTTCTGTTTTGTAGAATGATTGTATGTCGCGTCTAAACTACAATCACCTGCGTTATTTCTGGGCCGTGGCCCACGAGGGCAATCTCACGCGGGCCGCGGAGCAACTCTACGTCTCGCAGTCCGCGCTCTCGATTCAGATACAGAAACTGGAGGCCTCCCTCGGCCACGCCCTGTTCGAGCGCCGCGGCAAGCAGCTTATCCTCACGGAAGCGGGGCAGATTGCGCTGGACCACGCGGACGAAATCTTCGCGATAGGAAACGAACTGCTGGGAACGCTCGCGCACCGCGGGGAGGCGGCGCGCCGTGTATTGCGTGTGGGCGCCCTGGCCACGCTGTCGCGAAATTTTCAGATCCAGTTTCTCAAGCCGCTTACACACCGCGATGACGTGGAGATAATCCTTCGCTCGGGCAATTTTGGTGAATTGCTGCGGGATTTACGGGCGCATGTGATCGATGTCCTGCTCTCAAACCACGCCCCGGCCCGCGATGCTGCCACGCCGTGGATCGCGCACCTGATCGACAAGCAGCCCGTCAGCCTGGTGCGCCACAAGTCCCGCCGCATTCCGAAGGCCCCGCTGGAGGAGTTGCTGGCGGAGCAACCGCTGGTGGCGCCGAGCGCCGAGAGCAGCATTCGGACCGGTCTTGACGCGATGATGGACCGGCTCGGCATCCGCCCGCATTTCGCCGCGGAGGTCGACGACATGGCGATGCTGCGTCTTCTGGTACGAGAAGACACGGGGCTGGCAATCGTACCGCCGATCGTGGTGCGGGAAGAGCTGCGCACGGGCCTGATGGTGGAAGTGGCATGTATTCCGGATTTGGTGGAGACCTTCTACGCCATCACCCTGGAACGACGATTCCCCAACCCGCTGCTGCGCACGCTGATTTCGTGAATGGCCGGCCCCGGGCTACCGGTTCTCGATCCGGTAGAGCGCTTCCTCCGTTCGCAGGAAAATGGCGTCCCCGCTCGGCGCGATCGACGCGAAGGTGCGCTCGCCCAGGTCATTTCGCGCCAGGGCGCGAAACGCGGGGCCGTCCTCAAGAACCGTGGTGACGCCGTCCTCGCTGGTGGCGTAGAGGCGGCCCGCCGCCAGGACGAGCGAGGCCGAGTAGTTGCCGTCGAGGCGCTCCCGCCAGTGCAATTCGCCCGTGCGCGCGTCCACGCGTGAGAGTTCGCCCTTGTCGCTCAGGAAATACAGCGCCTCACCGGAAACTATCATCGATGGCGTGTGGGGCGCGCCCTCGCCCAGGCGCCAGGCAATGTGGGAATCGGTGACGTCCCCCTGCCCGCCGGTGCGCACCGCGATGACCTCGCAGGGCCGGGCAAAGCCGGTGGTGACGTAGACCAGGCCATGCGCGAACACGGGCCGGGGAACAACGGAAAAACCGTCGCCATAGCGCACGCGCCAGATTTCCTGGCCCGTGGCGGTGTCGTAGGCGGCCGCCATGCCGCTGCCCGCGCTCACGGCCAGCGCGCGGTTGGGCTCCTGAAGAATCAACGGTGTGCTGAAGGAAAACTTGTTCGCCGCCTCGGTTTCACGGGAGGTTTTCCAGGCGATCCCTCCAGTCTGCACGTCCAGCGCAACAATAAACGGGGCGCCCGCATCGTCGGCGCTGATGATCAAACTGCCGTCATGCAGGGCCGGGGATCCGCCGTTGCCGTGGGGTGTCTTGTAGGACAGTTCGGACTGGCGCCAGACGGCCTGGCCCTCGAGGTCGAGGCAGGAGGTTCCCAGCGGTCCGTAGTGCACGAAAACCCGGTCTCCCGCCACGATCGGCGTTGGACTCGCGAAACTGTTCTTCGGGTGCTTCGGTGCGCGCCCGCTTACGGGGAACACTTCCACGTCCCAGCGTAGCGCGCCGTCCTCTGCGCTCAGCGCGATGGCGCGCAGGCTGGTCGGCTGTTCCTGATCGTCGAGAAGCGCGGTGGTCAGGTAGATTACGCCATTCTGGAGCACCGGTGAAGACCATCCGCTGCCGGGGAGGGGCGTGCGCCACGCGATGTTCCGATCCGGGCCCCATTCGAGAGGCGGATTCGCCTCGGGCGCATGCCCCTGGCCTGTGGGTCCCCGGAATTCGGGCCAATCCCCGGTAAAAGCGCTCTGCGAAACGAAAAATGCGCCGAGGGCGATCATCAAGGCGAACGGGCGAATGTGCATGGGGTATCCTTTCTGCGGATAGACGGCTGATCATAATCCAACCGAACGCATTCGCGCCACGATTGTGGCGAACCGCCAGGACGGAATGGAGGACAAGCGATGGATATCGGGCGTGGAGTATCGGGACTGCTAATCGCGGGCGCCATTCTACTCCCGCCCGCTGTGGCGGCGGAGCCGGTGCGCCTGTATTTTGAGGTGCGCGGCGCGGACGGTGGCCTGCTTCCCTGCCGGATACACGTGAGCGATGGGAGCGACACACTTTTCGCCCCGCCGGGCCTGCCCGCCTTCAAGAACCATTTCTCCTGCCCGGGAACCGCGGAGCTCGCGCTGGAACCCGGGGTCTACGACTTCACGATCGAGCGCGGACCCGAATTCAGGCGCGCGGTGGGCCGGATCACGCTCTCCGAGGGTGGGGGCGGGGCCGCGGTTCGCGTCCGGCTGTCGCGCCTCGCCAATATGAAGTCCGAGGGCTGGTGGTCCGGCGATTTGCACGTGCATCGACCCCCGGAGGACATGGAAGCCATCATGCGGGCGGAGGATCTGCATGTGGCGCCCGTAATCACCTGGTGGAACGAGAGAAACCTCTGGCGTGATCGCCCGCTTCCGGACCCGGTACTCCTGAATTTCGACGGCGACCGCTATTGCCATCTCATGGCCGGCGAAGACGAGCGGGGGGGCGGCGCGTTCATGTTCTTCAACCTCGAGTCCCCGGTCGATATAACGGGCGCGGATCGAGAGTACCCGAGCCAGACGCATTTCCTGCCGGCGGTGAAATCCCGTGGCGGCTGGGTGGATCTCGAGAAGCCCTTCTGGTGGGATGCGCCGATCGGAATCGGACTTGGCCTCGTAGACTCCATCGGCATCGCCAACAATCACATGTGGCGCCACGGGATGCTGGACAACGAGGCCTGGGGCCGGCCGCGGCCGAGCGAGACCGAGCCGCCCGCGTACGGCGGGGGCCTCTGGACGCAGGAAATCTACTACCACGTGTTGAACGCCGGACTGCGAATACCGCCGTCGGCGGGGAGCGCTTCCGGCGTCATTCCCAATCCGGTGGGCTACAACCGCGTCTATGTGCAGCTCGACGGGCCGATGGAGCACGCCGCCTGGTGGGAAGGGCTCCGGGCCGGACGTTCCTTTGTGACCAACGGGCCCCTCCTGCGCGTGACGGCGGACGGCCAATGGCCGGGCCATGTGTTTCGGGGCGCCGGCGGCGCGCCAGTCTCCATCGCGCTGGCCGGCGTGTTGGATTCGGACGATCCGGTGCGCACCATTCAGCTGATTCGAGACGGAAACGTCGAACAGGAGTTCAGCCCGGAAGCGTTCATGGCCGCCGGGGCGACCATGACATTCGATCGCAGCGGCTGGTTCCTCGTTCGGGCGATTGCGGACCTGGACCACACCTTTCGCTTCGCATCCACCGCGCCGTGGTATGTGGAAATCGGCGGTGAAGGGCAACCAGTGCGCCGCGAATCGGTCGAGTTCTTCCTGGACTGGATCGATAGGCGGAAGGCCGCCCTGGAACTGCCGGAAGGTCAAAAAGCCGAAGTGTTGATGGACCACGACCGGGCGCGGGCCTTCTGGAGCAAAAAACTCGCGGGGGCTACGCGATAATGTCGTGCACCACGTTGCCGTGCACGTCGGTGAGGCGGAAGTTGCGACCGGCGTAGCGGTAGGTGAGCGCTTCGTGGTCAAAGCCGAGGAGGTGGAGCATCGTCGCGTGCAAGTCGTGCACGTGGACGGGCTTTTCGATGGCCTTAAAACCAAACTCGTCGGTGGCGCCATGGATGTGTCCGGCCTTGACGCCCCCGCCAGCCATCCACGCGGTGAAGCCGTAGTGGTTGTGATCGCGGCCCTTGGGCTTGCCGATGTTGATGCCTTCGCGCTGCACCTCCACCGTTGGCGTGCGCCCGAATTCGCCGGTGCAAAGAATGAGCGTGTCCTCCAGCATGCCGCGTTGCTTGAGATCGGTGATGAGCGCGGCGATACCCCGGTCGCACTGTCCGGCGAGGCGCTTGTGGGAGTCCACAATATCGTCGTGGCTGTCCCACGGCTGTCCGGGGCCGTGCCAGAGCTGCACGAAGCGGACCCCGCGCTCGAGCAGGCGCCGCGCGATCAGGAGTTGCCGTGACTGTTCGGTGCTGCCATACATCTCGCGGATATGCTCGGGTTCCTGCCCGATATCGAACGCATCGGTGGCGTCCAGCTGCATCCGGTAGGCCAATTCAAAAGACTGGATGCGGGATTCAAGCGCGCTGTCGCCCTCGCGGGCGCTGCGGTGCATTTCGTTGAGTTCGCCCAGCAGATCGAGTTGCCGGCGCTGCCCGCGCGACGTCGCAAAATGGTTCTTGATGTTTTCGATGAGCTTCTCGACGTCCGTGTGCTGCGAATCGATGTAGCTGCCCTGGTAATTGCCGGGGAGGAAGCCCGACTGCCAGTTTTGCGCCTCGGCGATCGGGTAGCCGCCGGGGCACATGGTGATGAAGCCCGGGAGATTCTGGTTTTCCGTCCCCAGGCCATAGGTGACCCACGAACCGACACTGGGCCGGGCCAGGCGCGCGTCGCCGCAGTTCATCAGCAGGAGCGAGGGGCCGTGGACCGGATTGTCGGTGTACATCGAGCGGATGATGCACATGTCGTCAACGCAGCGCGCGGTGTGGGGGAAAAGCGTGCTTACGGGGATGCCGCTCTCGCCATGCTGGTTGAAGGGGAATTCCGATGCGTAGGCGCCGCCCGTCGGGCGCTCCGTCATCAGGGTCTCGGCGCCCGGGAGGTCCTTCCCATCGTACTTCGCCAACATCGGCTTGGGGTCAAAGGTATCCACCTGCGACATGCCGCCGTTCAAAAAGATGTGGACCACCCGTTTGGCCCTGGGTGCGAAATGGGGGGACTGCGCGGCCATCGGGCCTTTCGTGGCGGCGGCGAGATTAGGGCCCGCGAGTGTCGCGAGACCGAGCGCGCCGAAGCCCATGCCCGTCCGGCGGAGGAAGTCGCGCCGGTTTAAAATGAAGTCGTTCAATGTCCGTTCGTGGTGCATGGTTCCGTCCCGTCCCGCGTCAATCGACAAACATGAATTCGTTGCTCATCAGCAGCACCTGCGCGTATTGCTCCCACGGCTGCAGGGGCACGGCGGGCGCCGGGGGCGGCCCCTCAAAGTCGAACCGCGAAATCCAGTCCTGCCGCGCGAAGCTGCTGGCGTTTTCGCCCGTAAGGTAGATGCGCGGGTGCCACCGGAAATGGTCCTCCTGGTCGTCTTCCTTACAGGTGACCACCAGGTCGATGGTGTCGCCCGCGCGGATCTCGCTGTCGTCCACCACCGTGGGGAGCATCTGGTCCTGAAGGTCGCCCTGCCAGAGGATGCCCGAGCGGCTGGAAATGACGTAGGCGCGGATGCCATCGCCCGCCGGGGAGAAATGGAAGAGTTCGCCGACGAGGGATACCAGGGAATCGGCGGGGGAGATCCAGCGGCGGATCACGGCGTGTTGCGGCCCGCCGGGGCGGCCGCCGAGCCGGTTGAGCATCGCATAGCCGATCGCCGCGTCCGGCAGTGTCTCCCCGCCCTGGTAGGCTTCGCCGGTCCAGTGGGGAAATTCGGTGAAGGAGGTAACCTGGCCGGTAGCCTCGTCGATCGCGCCGTAGCCATACAGCCAGCGCGGGGGCTGGCGCTCGGGAATATGGACATCGGCCACGTCCTGGCCGTCGACAAAGAAGGTGCCAAGCTCCACCTCCCGTCGCACGGGCTCGCGCGCCAGTATCGCCTGGTACAGGGCGCGCACGCGTTCGGCGGGCGCTTCCTTCGACGCGACTTCCGGGAGGGCCGCCGCCAGGCGGGCCTGCTCCGCGACGAACGGGCTGTTCATGAGGTAGAGGGCCTGCTGCGGGACCGTGGTTTCAAATCGCACCGGCGTATGCGTGGCCGGTGTCGCAAAATCGAATATGCGGAACATCGCGGGCAGCGCCTCCCGATCCACCTCCGCGTAAACCGTTCGCCGGTTGGCGAAGGGCGGCTCCGTAATATTGTCCGCGGCCCCGCCCATGCGCAGGTCGAGATTTCCCGATGCGGCAAGCAGCCGGTCACGCATGACTTCAAATCCCAGTCGGCGGCGATTTTGCCGCCAGATCAGCTTATTCTCCGGGTCGGTCGCCTGCCCCGCATCGCTGGCGTCGCTCGACTGCTGGTAGGCGCTGGAAAGCATGATCTCGCGGATCAACGTTTTTGTGGACCAGCCCGAGTCCATGAATCGCGCCGCGAGATAGTCCAGGAGTTCGGGGTGGGTTGGCTCCTCGCCCTGAAGGCCGAAATCGCTCGGCGTGCCCGCCAGCGGCGCCCCGAAAAGGTGCATCCAGACGCGGTTGGCGAATACGCGCGCGGTGAGCGGGTTGTCCTTGCTCGCAATGGCCCGGGCCAGCTCCAGGCGCCCGCTGTCTTCGGTCCACGGCGTGCGGTCCGCGTCGAGCACCGCCAGGAACTGTCTGGGCACGGCCTTGCCGGGGATGCCCGCGTCGCCGCGCACGAAGATGACCGGGTCGTACAGCTCGGGAGCGTCCTCCAGGGCCATCGCGCTGTCGGGGCGCGCCGGATGGGTGTTCCGAATCCTATCCACGGCGGTGTCGCGCTGCCGAAGGCGCACGCGGTCGGGCTGGTCAATGTATTTCAAGAACCCGTTGCCCTGGACGCTTTCGAGGGCCTCGGCCTCCGAGGCTGCCTTGCCGCGAGCCGTTTCGAGCGCTTTGGCGCGCAGGGCCACAGCAAGATCGTCCCGCGCGGCTTCCGCCTCGGCGAGGCGCCGCTCGAAATCCCGGTACGCCGGTGAGCTCGTGTCGGGCGCCGCAATAACCGGAAGGCGCTCGGGCTCGCGCGAACTGCGGAACACGCCATACAACGAATAGTAATCCGCCGTGGGGATCGGGTCGAACTTGTGGTCGTGGCAGCGCGCGCAATTGACGGTCATCGCGAGGAATCCGCGCGTGACCACGTCGATCCGGTCGTCGATGCGATCGTGAATACTCGCGCCGCTCACCTTGCCGAGCGTGAGGAAACCCAGCGCCGCCAGGGGGCGCTTATCGTCGCCGAGTTCCAGCTTGTCCGCCGCCAGCTGGTGGAGGATGAACTGATCGAAGGGGAGATCCACATTGAATGCGCGGATAACGTAGTCCCGGTAGGTGTAGGAGAAGGGGAAGAGGCGATCATCATTGAAGGCGGAGGCCTTGGTGTCGCTGTAGCGCGCCACATCGAGCCAGTGGCGGCCCCAGCGCTCGCCGAAGTGCGGCGATTCGAGCAGCCTGGCGATCAGCCGATCATAGGCATCGGCGGCGGGGTCATTCTCGAAGGCTTCGATCTCGGCCAGCGTGGGCGGAAGCCCGATCAGGTCGTGGTAGGCCCGCTGGACCAGGGTGCGGCGGCTCGCGCGCGGCGCTGGCGACAATCCCGCCTTTTCAAGTCGCGCCAGGACATAGGTGTCGATCGGGGAGCGGGGCCACGCCGTATCGCCGATCGCGGGCAGCGCGGGCTCGGCGACGGGCCGGAATGCCCAATGGTTCCGGCGGGCGACCGCGATGAGTTCATCCATGCTGAGGCGCTGGTAACTTTTTTTCGCGCGCGCGGGCCACGGCGCGCCGCGCCCGATCCAATCGAGGAAGGTCTCGCGTTCGGCGGCGCTCAATTCCACCGGCGGGTGCGACGGCGAGCGATTCTGAAGCACTTCGCGCAGGGCGTCGGTGGAGAGGGCCGGCGGTGCGTCCAGGCGCAGGCCGCCGCCGGGGTCATCCGGCCCGTGGCAGCTCAGGCACATTTCAACCAGGAGCGGGCGCACGCTGCGCTCGAAGAACTCCGTGTCCCCGGCGGGCGCGGAAGGCATCGCGCCCGCTTGAGCGGCGGAGCCCGCGCAGGCGAGCACAATTGCGGTGGCGAAAGGGGCAATAAGGCAAATCAGCCGCCATGAGACGGCACTCCACTGCCCTCGCCCAATGTAGGGTCTCTCCACTACCATGGAAGCAGAATACGGCAACCGGGCGTCCGGATCAAGCAGTTTTTTGCGCGTCCGTTTCACGTGCGCTGGACGTTCGCCAGGGCAATCGCATTTAAACTTTCAACTCGAGCCGAGCGCCACATGAACCACCTTCAATGTTAGAAAGGGCGCGTGTTGGAGCGCTGGCATTTCGCCTGCGGCGAATCCCTGACCTTGCCGGCACAGATGCCGGCGCTCCAAAACGCTCACTATCGTTGATTCAAGGTTCCAAATCGACTCAAGTTTACGCCCATATCCCGAGATCGAGTTTAAATGCGACTGCCCTGGGACGTGCGCGGGTACTGATTGACGAAGCCCCGCGCTCCTTCTATAATGGCTGCTGGGTTGCGTCCGCCGGTTGGAGCCGGGTTTGCCCGGCCGAGGTGCAGGCTGTGCCGGCGGAACGCGGGCAGCCATGCCTGTTCGCGTTGATCGCAGCGAGGCTGTGTATTGAACCGAGTTGAGAGGAGAGGCGTGTCATGGCAGGAAACAGAGGCGTTGCGTATATCAAGCCGGGCGTGGTCGAAGTGCAGAGCATCGACTACCCCAAATTGGCGCTGGGGAATCGCAAATGCGAGCACGGCGTCATCCTGAAGATTGTATCGACGAATATCTGCGGCAGCGACCAGCACATGGTTCGGGGCCGGACCACGGCGCCGGAGGGGCTCATCCTCGGCCACGAAATTACCGGCGAAGTCATTGAATGCGGGCGCGACGTGGAATTCATCAAGGCGGGGGATATCGTTTCCGTCCCGTTCAACATTGCCTGCGGTCGCTGCCGCAACTGCAAGGAAGGGCGCACCGGCATCTGCCTCAACGTAAACCCCGCGCGCCCCGGCGCGGCCTACGGCTACGTGGACATGGGCGGCTGGGTCGGCGGCCAGGCCGAATACGTGATGGTGCCCTACGCGGACTTCAACCTGCTCAAATTCCCCGATCGCGATCAGGCGCTGGCCAAGATCAAGGACCTCACGCTGCTCTCGGACATCTTCCCGACGGGCTACCACGGCGCCGTGACGGCGGGCGTGGGACCCGGCACGATCGTGTATGTCGCCGGAGCGGGTCCGGTCGGGCTCGCGTGCGCGGCCTCATGCCATCTGCTTGGCGCGGCCTGCGTCATCGTGGGCGATATGATCGACGAGCGCCTGGCGCAGGCCCGCAGCTTCGGCTGCGAGACGGTGGATCTGAAAAAGAGCGCGTCGCTCGCCGAACAGATCGAGCAGATCGTCGGCGTGCCCGAGGTCGACGCCGCCGTGGACTGCGTGGGCTTTGAAGCGCGCGGCCATGGGGACGGCCACGTGAAGGAGCAGCCGGCGACGGTGCTGAACGCGGTGATGGAAGTGACGCGGGCGGGCGGTTCCATCGGCATTCCCGGGCTTTATGTCACGGGCGACCCGGGCGGCGTCGATGATAACGCCAAAGTCGGCAACCTGGGCATCCGCATCGGGCTGGGCTGGGCCAAGTCGCACTGCTTCCACACCGGCCAGTGCCCGGTGATGAAGTACCACCGTCAGCTGATGCAGTGCATCCTGTACGACAAGATCCAGATCGCGAAGGCGTGTAACGTGGAAACCATTTCGTTGGACGAGGCCCCGAAGGGCTACCAGGACTTCGACAAGGGCGCCGCGAAGAAGTTTGTGATCGATCCGCACAAAATGATCGCGTAGCGTGAACGAGAGGCGCGAAGCCGCCGCCGGGCACGCTAATCGGCGCGCCCGGCGGCCGACTTCTCTGGGCAGGCGCGTGGATTGGCGGGCGAGTGCCCGGCGCGGCAGTCGCGTCACGCCAGGATGCTGAAATACAGGAAAAGTGGGCGCGGGTGGACCGCCGTCATTCCCCTCGGCTGGGTATGTGGCCGGAAACCACCTGTATGGAGTACGGCCTCGGCCCTCGCCTGCCTGGACGTTTGGAACGGCTGTGCTGCTCAGTGCGCGATCTTTTTCCCCGGGCGAATAATTTGAAACGCCCGGCGGTATGGTGTAAACGAACAGGCGTGTAGGGTGTTATTGGGAGCCGACGCCGCACGGGGAGGATTTTCCGTGGATGCTCAGGAAAGCAAGCAGAAATTCCAGCAATCAGACCAGCTCTACCGCGCGGGCCGTTACGAGGAAGCCCTGAGCCTGCTCGATGAACTGAACCGGGCGTACCCCAACGCCAGGAATGTCCTCTATCCAGCCGCGTTGTGCCTCCAGAAGCTGGGCCGGGACAGGGATGCGCTCCCAATCTGCGAACAATTGATAGCCCAGTTTCAAGATCCCCGGGCGCAGAAGCTCAAGGCGAAGATCACCGCGGGCCAGACGGCGGGCGGTGATGTCGAATCCACTGCACTGGCCGACCTCGGGCTCACCGGGGCAAGTGATATTCTGGGCGACGCGCCCCCGCGCCGTGCGCACCCCTATACACCCGTGGAAGAAGGGTCCGAATGGCTCAAGTACAGCCTTATCGGGCTGGGCGTCGTGGTGCTGCTGGCCATTCTGATCGTGCCGCCCCTGATGTATGAAGCGCCGCCGGAACCGCCCCCGGGAAGTGCCGCGCAGAGCGAGCAAGGGCAGGCGTTCGACCCGGATTCCGTCGCCGGGCTCATTGGTATCGGCGCCATACTGGCTGTAATTATTTGCGGTTACGTGGGCCACATTCTTGGCGGGTACCTGGCCTTGGTCGTGCTCAATCAACTGCCGTCCGACGACCTGCTGCAAAACGTGCTATCGCTTGCGCTGACCTTCTTTCTTGCCTATCTCGTATCACTAATCCCGTTTGTCGGCTGGATAGCAGCCATTGTCATCGTCAGTAGCCGATACGAGTTGGGCTGTGGCGGGCTCCTGGCCTTCCTCTTCATTTCCAACGTGTGTTCCACCATCTGCGCGATTGTTCCCTTCTTGATGATTGGCGGATCGCTCGCGGCCTTTGGTGAACTCATGGGCGCGGCGTAGTTCCCGGCCGTCCACCCATAGGACGCGATTTCCCGCAATGGCCCTCACTTGATCCGTAGCCGCTCCCTCTGGTGTAGTAGCGGGAAGTCAGGGTTGGCAGACATTTCCCGGGAGACAGTGCTTTGATTAAGGTCTTGCGTGCAATGCGGCATGTCGTTTTGGTGGCGGCCTTGCTGTGGAGCGCCGCGTCCGCTTCGGGAGAGGAGCCGCTGCCCGATCGGGTGGAGTTTAACCGGCATATCCGCCCGATACTCTCCGACAATTGCTTCCAATGCCACGGTCCCGACCGGAACACCCGCGAGGCGGGGCTTCGCCTCGATGTGCGCGGCGAGGCCGTCGCGGACCGGGGCGGTTTTCGCGCGGTAGCGGCGGGCGATCCGGATGCGAGCGAAATCATCCACCGCATTCTCGCGGAGGACCCCGGCGACAAGATGCCGCCGCCCGAATCGAACCGGCATGTTTCGGAGCGCGAGCAGGCGCTTTTGCGGCGCTGGATCGCGCAGGGCGCGGAATACGAGGCGCACTGGGCGTACATCCCGCCCGCCGCGCACCCGTTGCCCAACGTCGAAAACGCCGCCTGGCCGCGCAACGACGTCGATCGCTTCGTGCTTGCGCGGCTGGATCAGGAAGGGCTTCGCCCATCTCCCGAAGCGGGCCGCGAGACGCTTATCCGGCGGCTGTACTTCGATCTCATCGGTTTGCCCCCGACCCCCGCCGAGGTGGGCGCCTTCCTGCTCGACAATGCGCCCGACGCCTACGAGAAGCTCGTTGAACGTCTTCTGGCCTCGCCGCACTTTGGAGAACGCCTGGCGGTCTACTGGCTCGACCTCGTGCGCTACGCCGACACGGTGGGCTACCACGGCGATCAGGTGCGCGGCGTCGCGCCCTACCGGGATTATGTCATCGCCGCCTTCAACAGCAACATGCCCTTCGATCAGTTCACGCGGGAGCAACTGGCGGGCGACCTCTTGGAGCGCCCTACGAAGGAGCAGATCATCGCCACGGGCTACAACCGCCTCAACATGGTCACCCGCGAGGGCGGCGCGCAGGAGATGGACTACATCGTGCGCTATGCCGCCGACCGAACGCGGACCACGGCCTCGGTGTGGCTCGGTTCTTCGATGGGCTGCGCGCAGTGTCACGATCACAAGTTCGACCCCTTCACCATCGAGGATTTCTACCGCTTCAGCGCGTTCTTCGCCGACATCAAGGAAAAAGGCGTACAGAGCGAAGCCGGCAACGAGGGCCCCTTCCCGCCGTACCTGCTCTTCCCGGAACCAGAGCAGAAAGTGGAGCACGACGCGGTGCTCGATCGCCTGGCGAGCCTGCAATCCTTGTTGGAGACCTTCGAGGAGGGGGAGAGCGTTGAAGGCGGCGAAAGCCCCGCTACCACGGACGATCTTAATAAGCAACTGCGCGAGGCGGAGCGCCGGAAGTTCAGCCTGGAGCAACAGATCCACAGCAGCGCCATCACCGAAACCATGGAGCCCCGCGTCACGCGCGTCTTGCCGCGCGGCAATTGGATGGACGAGTCCGGCGCGGTGGTGGAGCCGGCGGCGCCCGCCTTTCTGGGCGGGCTGTGGCTCACCGGCGCGCGTCCCGACCGGCTTGATTTGGCGAACTGGCTGACGGATCGCAACAACCCGCTCACCGCGCGTGTCTTCGCGAACCGCCTCTG
Source organism: Candidatus Hydrogenedentota bacterium (assembly GCA_019637335.1). Classification (NCBI taxonomy): domain Bacteria; kingdom Pseudomonadati; phylum Candidatus Hydrogenedentota; species Candidatus Hydrogenedentota bacterium. The sequence continues at coordinate 153,801 of JAHBVV010000010.1, forward strand.
GAAGCTCTATTTTGGCACGGGCATCTCACGCGTCCTCGACGACCTGGGCTCGCAGGGCGAGTGGCCCGTGCATCCCGAATTGCTCGACTACCTGGCGATTGCCTTCATGGACAGCGGCTGGGACGTCAAGCACATGGTCCGGCTCCTCGTCACGAGCAGCGCCTACCGGCAGTCCTCCATGGCCGACGCCGCGCTCAAGCACATCGACCCGGCCAACCGCCTGATCGCGCGCCAGTCGCGTTTTCGCCTGGAGGCCGAGTTCGTGCGCGACAACGCCTTGAAGGTGAGCGGCCTGCTGTCGGAGAAGATGGGCGGGCCCGCCGCGAAACCCTACCAGCCCGCGGGCTATTACAAGGAACTGAACTTTCCGACGCGCGAGTACGAGCCGAGCACAGGTGAAGAATTGTACCGCCGCGGCGTGTACACCCACTGGCAGCGGACCTATCTCCATCCGAGCCTGTTGGCCTTCGATGCTCCAACCCGGGAGGAATGCACCGCCGAGCGCACCATATCCAACTCGCCCCAGCAGGCCCTGACGCTGCTTAACGATCCCATATTCGTTGAGGCGGCGCGCGTTTTCGCCGAGCGAATCCTCCTGGAAGGCGGGGACACGGCCGACGATCGCATCCGCTGGGCCTGGCGCGAGGCGCTGTCCCGGGATCCCGTCCCCGAAGAGCACGAAATCCTCGCGGGGCTGTACGCGAAGCACCTGGCGCAGTTCGAGGCAAACCCGGCATCCGCGGCGGACTTCATCGCCATCGGAGAGAAGCCGGCCCCCGCGGGCGTCGACCCGGTCCAGCTTGCAGCCTGGAGCTCGGTGAGCCGGACCATCATGAATACACACGAGATGATTTATCGGTATTGAGTACAATATATTCCAGTCGACCTGGGGTTTCTTGATATGAAATTTGCGCGAATAACAATCAATCCCGAACAGATGGGTGGCGTGGCCTGCATACGGGGATTGAGAATCCCCGTTTCCACGGTGGTCTCCATGGTGGCGGATGGAATGTCGGATCCAGAGATTCTGGACGCCTATCCAGACTTGGAAATCGCGGACATTCACGAGGCGCTTCACTTTGCGGCGGAGGCGGTTCGAGAGCGCGAGTTGCCAATACTGGCCCCGTGAGGTTCTTAATTGACAACGCGATTTCTCCCAAAGTTGCGGGTGTGCTTTGTGCGAGAGGCTTTGATTGTGTGCATGTCCGGGACGTGGGAATGGCGGAAGCCACCGACTTGGAGATATTCGAACGAGCAGCAATAGAACAGCGGGTACTGGTTTCCGCCGATACGGATTTTGGGACGCTTCTCGCGACCTATCAGGCAACCGAACCGTCGCTGATTCTGTTGCGGAAGGTGGCGACTCACCGTCCCCTGGTTCAGGCGGAACTGATTCTCGCTAATCTGGCCGCGTTGGAGGAGTCACTGGAACGTGGGTGTGTTGTTGTGATTGATGAGGCCCGCATCCGAATCAGAACGCTGCCCATTCTGGAATCGTGAGTACAGCGCAACCCGAGCCGCCGGCAATTAAGTCATCAATGAACGGAAGTGCAATCATGGACCCTCTTCAAACCTACGTGCTCCAGCAGACCCGCCGCCAATTCCTCGGCCGGGCGGCTAAGGGCATCGGCACGATGGCGCTGGCGTCGCTGCTTAATCCGGGCGTCTTGTCCGCGGGCGCCACGGCCCCGGACCGCTGGACCGGGATCACCAATCCGACGCACTTCAAGCCGCGCGCCAAACGCATTATCTACCTCTACATGGCCGGCGGTCCCTCGCACCTGGAGACCTTTGACTATAAGCCGGCCCTGCGCAAGCTCGACGGCGCGCCCATGCCGGAATCTTTCACCAAGGGCGAGCAGCTCGCGCAATTGCAGGGCGCCGAGCTCCGCTGCATGGGGTCGCAGTTCGATTTCGCGCGACACGGGAAATCGGGCCAGGAGATCTCCTCGCTTCTCCCCAATATCGCCACGCTTGCCGACGACATGTGCATTATTCGCTCCATGCAGACGGATCAGATCAACCATGACCCCGCGCACACGTTCATGAACTCGGGGACGGCCATCTCCGGGCGCCCGAGCATGGGTTCCTGGCTGCTCTACGGCCTCGGAAGCGAGTGCGAAAACCTGCCGGGCTTCATTGTGCTCACGTCGCTCGGCGATGGCCGCAGCCCCCAGCCGCTCTCCTCGCGCCAGTGGCACAGCGGCTTCCTGCCCAGCAAATTCCAGGGCGTGAAGTTCAATTCCACGGGCGATCCGGTGCACTACGTGAGCAGTCCCGACGGCATTACGCACGGGCAGCAGCGCGATATCGTCGATGCGGTCCAGGCGCTGAACGGTATACACGACGCGCACGTGGATGAGGGCGAAATCGCCACACGCATCAGCCAGTACGAGATGGCCTTCCGCATGCAGACCAGCGTGCCGGATCTGGTCGATATCTCCGACGAGCCCCAGCATATTCTCGACATGTACGGCACGCAGGGCGCCGACGGCACTTTCGCGTTCAACTGCCTGCTCGCGCGGCGCATGGCCGAGCGCGGCGTGCGCTTTATCCAGCTCTACCACCGCGACTGGGATCACCACAACGACCTCAAGCACTATATGCAGGGCTGCGCGAAGGACGTCGACCAGGCGACCGCGGCGCTCGTGAACGACCTGAAGCAGCGGGGCATGCTGGAGGACACGATCATTATCTGGGGCGGCGAGTTTGGCCGCACACCGATGGTGCAGGGGAACAAAGGCGGGCCCGGCCGCGATCACCACATGAACGGGTTCTCCATATGGATGGCGGGCGGCGGGATCCAGGGCGGCATCACACACGGCGCCACCGACGAACTCGGCTATAAGGCCGTTCAGGACGTCGTGACGGTGCACGACTTCCACGCGACGCTGCTGCACCAGATGGGCATCGACCACAAGAAGCTGACCTACCGGTTCCAGGGCCGCGATTTCCGCCTGACCGACGTGCATGGCAACGTGGTAAAGAGCATTCTGGTCTGACCGAACATGAAGCCGAGCACGCGGCGCTCAGCTGGCCTGGGCGCGCCCGTCCAGCACAGTCCGGATCGCCTTGGAAAGCTCCGAGGTAACCATGGGCTTCATGACATGGGCGTTAAACAGTTCATCGGTGTTGGGGCGGCGGTGTTGCGCGCCGGAGAACCCGCTATAGAGAATCACCGGAATCTCCGCATTGATCTCGCGGACTGCCGCGAGCAGCTCCGACCCGCGCATCTGCGGCATCATCTCGTCGGTTATGATCACGTCGTAGCCCTGCGGCGCCGCGCGGAGCAATTCCAGCGCGCGCGCCGGGTTCGACACCGTGGTGGCGCGGTAGCCCAGACGCTGCAATGCCTTCTCCGCGAAGCGGCAGATACTGGCCTCGTCGTCCACGAACATAACGTGCTCATTGCCGCCCCGGGCCGTGTCGTCCGCCGCCGATTCGGCGCCCTCCGCGCCCGCGGGGGCAATGGGGAGCACGATCGAGAAGGTGGATCCCAGCCCGGCCTCGCTGTAGACGTGTATCGCGCCGCTCAGGTCGCTCACGATGCCGTGGACGGTTGCCAGCCCGAGCCCCGTGCCGCCTACCTGGTGCTTCGTGGTGAAGTACGGCTCGAAGATCCGCTGCCGCACGTGTTCCTCCATGCCGTGGCCCGTGTCGCTTACGTCGATCCGCGCGTAGCGGCCGGCCTCCAGCTCCGGATGGCCCTGAAGTTGGTCGTGATCGATCCACGCGTGCGAGAGCCGGATGCCAAGCACGCCGCCGGCTTCTTCCATGGCGTGGTACGCGTTCGTGCAAAGATTCATGAGAATCTGGTGTATCGCCGTCGCGTCCGCAAGTACCGGCGGGCAGGATTCGTCCAGATCCGACCGGATCTCAACCGTGGGCGGGATCGTTCGCCGGAGCAGCCGGATGACGTCCTCGATGGCGTCGTTCAGGTGGATCGTCCGAATCTTGAATTCCGACTGGCGTCCGAAAGCCAGAATCTGGCGCACCAGCTCGCGCGCGCGCTCGGACGCGCCGGCCACTTCGCGCAGATTCGCGCTGACCTCCGTGCCCGGCGGCAAGTCCTCAAGCGCCAGCTCGGTGAACCCCGAAATCGCCGCGAGCAGGTTGTTGAAATCGTGGGCGATCCCGGCGGCGAGCGTACCGATAGCTTCCATTTTCTGTGATTGGCGGAGCTGATCCTCCAGCCGGAGCTGGAGGGAAATGTCGCGCGACACGGCAATGTAGCTTTCTATTTCGCCCTGGCTCCCGCGAACCACCGAGACGTGGTGCTCTTCGGTAATGCGCGCGCCGGCGGGCAGCTGCCGCGCCGTGCGCCCGTGCCACGTGCCTTCTTGCGCCAGGGCCTCGCGCACGGGGGCGTGCTCCGGATCTTCGCTGAATAGCGGCAGCCGCTGGCCGCGGAGCTCGTCCCGGGCCGCACCGTGGGCCTGTTCCCAGGCGTGATTAACGTAAACGATGGCGCCGTCCGCGTCCGCAATGGCGATGGCGTCGGGCGCCTGCTCGAGCGCGGCCGCCAGGCGCGCGCGATCCTCGTCGGCGCGGCGCTGGTCGGAGACGTCCTCCACGAAGACGGCGGCGTAGGGATCGCGGTTCGCGCTGATCACAATGCGCGAAGACCGCGTCCGCAGCCAGCAGTTTTCGCCCTCGGGGCGGCTCCAGCGGACATTCCGCGCCGGAGACTCGGCGGCCCCGTCGCGGAGCTGCGCAAGATCCTCGGCCAGGGCCGCGCCCAGTTCGGAGCCCAGGAGGTCGGGCGCGTTTCGCCCGATCAGGCGCTCGTTGGGGATGCCGAGCATTTCGCAGAAGCGGCGGTTCGCCGCGAAGACGCAACCGTCCAGGTGCGCGTGGAGAATTCCCGTGGCGGCCTGCTCGAAACTCGCGCGAAACCCGGCCCGGTTCTCCGCCAGTAGCCGGTGCGCCATCAATTGGGTGTTGACGCGGACGCGGACCTCTTCCAATTCAAACGGCTTGGAGATATAGTCGGCCGCGCCGAGTTCGAAGGCGAGCACCTTGTTAAACGTCTCGCCCAGGGCGCTGAGGAAAATGATCGGGATGTCGGAAAACGCTTCGCTCTCCTTCAGGCGGCGGCACACCTCGTAGCCGTCGAGCACCGGCATGTGGATATCCAGCAGGACGAGCTCCGGCGGTTCGGCCTCCACGCTGTCCAGCGCCTGCTTCCCGTCACGCGCGGCGCGGACATTGAAACCCTGCTCGACCAGGAAATTGCCGAGAACCTTGAGGTTTTCCGGGTTGTCGTCCACGATGAGAATGTCATACTGGGTGGGGTCGATGTCGCGCAGCGCGTGTTTCATTCGGAAGTTTCCTCGTCCCAAAGGGGCCTCAATTCGTCGAGTACGAAGCCCTCCGTATACTCTTGTACCAGATTCGCGAGGCGCGTGTCTTCTTGTTGAAGTTCGGGAAGCAGCGCAAGCGCCTCGTTGATGGCCCCGCGCCAGACCGTGTGGCGGAGGCGTTCCGCGAGCGAGCCGGGCAGGTTGCGAATCGCTTCGCGCGCCTGCGCCATGGCATACGCGGGCGCGGCGGCGCGGCCCGGTTCAGGCGCATCTTCGTAGTCGTATTCGATTCCGGCATGAATCCGCATTTCTTCGAGGAGCTCGTCGATCCGGAAGGGCTTCCGGAGGAACGCGTCCGCGCCGTAGGCCAGGACGGTTTCCCGTTCCTCCGCGAGCGTGCTGGCGGTGAGGGCGATGACGCAGGCGCGCGGTCCGGACTCCGGAAGCGCGCGGATGCGGCGAATCGCCTCGCGCCCGTCCATGACGGGCATGACGAGGTCGATGAGCACGATGTCGTGACGGCGCGCGGTGTAGGCGTCGAGCGCTTCCTGCCCGTTGCATGCGGCTTCCACGCGGAATCCGAGCGGGGTAAGCATACGGGAGACGAGATCGCGGTTGGTGTCGCGGTCGTCCACCACGAGCACGCGCACCGGGCCGTTGGCGTTGCGGACGGCCTTCACGGCGGCGGCGGGGGCCTCATCGACGATTTCGGCCTCGTCGCCGGGCTCCACCGGAACGGAAAACACGAACTGGCTGCCCGAACCGGGGGCGGATGTGACGGTAATGTCGCCGCCCAGGATCCGGGCAAAGTTGCGGCTGATCGCCAGGCCGAGTCCCGCGCCCTCCTGGCGCGCATCGCCGGATTCGGCCTGCTCGAAGCTTCCAAAGATGGATTCCAGCGCCTCGACCGGGATCCCGCAGCCGGTGTCCTCCACTTCGAAGCGCAGCGGAATTCCGCCGGACGGCGCCATGGACTCGGGGGCGCGCCGCACCCGTACGGTAATACGGCCACGTTCCGTGAACTTTATCGCGTTGCCGATCAGGTTGATCAGCACCTGCTTGATACGATTGAGGTCGGCGCGGACACAGGAGGGGATTTCGGGCGCGATATCCACCTCCAGCAGCAAGCCCCGTGCGTCGGTCCGAACGCGGAACATCATCTCAAGGTCCTGGAGCATCAAGGGCAGATTGAACGACACAGGCTCAATCTGGACGTGTCCCGCCTCAATACGGGAAAGCTCCAGAATGTCGTTGATCAGCGCGAGCAAATGGTCGCCGCTCCGGCGAATCGCCACCAGCGCGTGCTTCTGGTCCGCGGAGAGGTTGGGGACGCGCTGGAGGAGCTGGGTGTAGCCGAGCACCGCGTTCATCGGCGTGCGGATCTCGTGCGACATGTTCGCCAGAAAGGCGCTCTTCGCCCGGTTGCCCGCTTCCGCGGCCTGCATGGCCTCGCGGAGGCGCGCCTCCGCCGCTTTGCGGTCGGTTACATCGTCCGCGACGACAATGGCGCGCGGCCTGAAGTCATACGTATCCGTAAACGGGTACATCGTAACTTCACAAATGCATTCCCCCCGCGCCGGAAGTTCAATCGCGGACTCGTACGCTACGCGCTCCCCCTGAAGGCAGCGGGTGAGCCGGGGCATGATGCCGTTTCGGGCCGCTGCCTCGCCCCAGATGTCCGCGACGGACTTGCCCACGGCCGTCTCGCGCGGCACGCCGGTGGCAACGCACCATTCGTCGTTGACGGCTTCGTAGCAGCCATTGGAGTCGATAACGCTCATCATCGAGCGAACCGTGTTCACGATGAATTCGTAGCGCCGTAGGGTGTCGGCGGCGCGGCGCTGCTCCGTTACGTCGTTGCCAACGCAAAGGATTTCCTGCACGCTGCCGCCGGCGTCGTAGAGCGGGCAGTTCGTCCACGCGATCCAGACCCGGCGCCCGTCGCGGGTGATGTTTTCATTCTCGTGGACGGAAAAGGCGTCGGGGTTCCGGCCAAGCTGCGTCATGGCCGAAGCGAGATCTCGCCCGCGGTGATCCGTCGCCGGGACGATGGTGCCAACGATGTTCTGGCCGATAATCTGGCCCGACGGATAGCCGAAAAACTGTTCGCCATACCGGTTCAGGAACCGAACTTCGCCCGCAGGCGTCATCCGCAGAATAATGCTGTGGGCATTCTCGACCAGTGTCCGGTAATTCTCCTCGCTCTCGCGGAGCGCCGATTCCGTCTTGATACGGGCCGCCACTTCCCGGTGGAGCCGCCGGTTGTGGTAGGAAATGAGCCCCAGTATCGGCAGGAACACCGCAACGATGGCCGCGAGGAGGCCGATCGCGCGGCGGATGTCGAGGCCCGTCTGCATTTCGATGTCGATCCACTTCTGCCGGATCTCCAGGGCCTCCTCCTCCGTGACGGAAGCGATGCCCTTGTCGAGGATGCGCGCGAGCTCGGGCCAGTCCTTCCGCACGCCGAAGTGCAACTCCTCCACGCCCTCACCCGCGGGCACCGCGAGCCGGAGATTGGAGAGGCCCAGCCGCTTGATCCAGTAGGCGGTGGTGGCCGCGTTGCCGATCGCGCAGTCCGCCTCCCCCCGCGCCACCGCCGTCAGCGCCTCGCGGAAGGTCGGATGAAGCACGGGAGACAGGCTGGATTGCTCCGTGACAAAGGCGTGGTGCGACGTGTTCTGCTGCACGGCGACCCGCAACCCGTGAAGGTCCTCCAGCCCGCCCACAAAGGGGTTGTCGAGGCGCGTGATGATAACGCGGTGAAAGGCGAGGTAGGGCCGCGAGAATTCCAGGAATTGATCGCGCTCGATGCTGCGGCCCAGGCACGGAAGCACATCCAGTTCGCGCTCCCGGGTCAAACGTACAGCCTCGTCCCAACCCTCCGTGTGTACGATCTGCATATTGATTCCGAGACGCGCGTTGAGCAGCTGGACATAGTCCGAGGCCATGCCCAGATAGGTCCCGTCCTCCCCGGCGTACTCGAAGGGGGCGAATTCCGGGTCGATGCCCAGCCGGATCACCGGGTGTTCCCGGATCCACGCGTGCTCCGCCTCCGTAAGGGGGATACGCTCGGGGGTGGTGATATAGCGGCGGATAATCTCGCGTTTTTCATGCGCGGGGAGCGCCGCGATGGCCTTGTTCAGAATCTGGACGAGGATCGGGTAGTCCCGGCGAACCCCGATCGAGAGTTGGAGCGGCCCCAGGTCGGCGTACGGCCCTATCTCGATATTCGGCAGCACATTGTGATCGATCAGGTAGGACGAAACGGCCACGTTGCCCACGTACGCGTCGGCCTCCCCCCGGGAAACCGCGAGCAGCGCGGCCAGCGAGTTGTCCACCTCGACAAGCTGAAAGTCCGGGTGGTTTGCGCGCAAGTATTCGTGTTCGTAGTATTCGCGCTCCACCGCCACGCGGCGTCCCGCCAGATCTTCGAGGCGCTGGATCCCGGTTTCCCCCGTGCGGTGGTAGATGGCGTGCGGGAAATCCAGAATCGGGTCGGTGAACGCCAGGAAGCGCCTGCGCTCGGGCGATGCCTGCATGCCGGGGCCGAGATCGAGCTCGCCTTCCCGCAGCATGCGGTAAAGCTCGGGCCACGGCGCGGTGACCGGCTCGATCTCGAAACCGGCCATTTCCCCGAAACGCCGCAGGAGATCGGCGTCGATGCCGCGGTACTCGCCGCCGCTCGTTACGAAGTCAAAGGGCGGCCAGTCGGGCGTGGCGGCGCTCCGCAACACGGGGTGCTGCTGCACCCACGCGCGCTCCTCCGGCGTCAGGTTGATACGGCCTGGCGAACCGGGAGGCTGCGCGTGCGCCGGTCCGAGCAGCGCCAGGGCGGCGAGGAGGGCGAGTGCGGCCCACCGCGCGAATCCGCTGGTAAAGGGCTGAGTTGTCAACGGCAACCTCCATGACCAGGCGCGGACACCTGCCTGCCCCTCCAGCGGGCGCCGCCAAACCGGGGGCTGCCTGTCGCGCTGCTTTTCATGGGTATAGCACGGCCCGAAACGCGGACGCAAGCACAATTTTTCCGGCGCCGGGCCGCGATCAGTCGATCCGGACGCGCGCGAGATAGATGCTCGTCTTGCCCTCGTGGGAGGCGTAGTAGCTGACCCAGAGAAGGCCATCGTGCCATACGAGACCCGGATAGCTGGTGTCCCCGCCGGACGGGAGGGCCAGGAACTCCGTCAATTTGCCCGTGTCCGGGTCGATCCAGCAGAGCGAGGTGCGGGTTCGCTCGTCGTAGAGGCGCACCGCGGCCACCAGGCGGCCATCCGGGATCTGGATCATCGCGGGGCCACCGGTTCGCGCGCCGGTGTCGCGCCAGGTCCAATCGGTGTAGGGCGGCTGGGCCGTTCCGAAGAGCCCCGTGGTTTCCCGCGGGGCCTTTTCGTCGCGCCGCAGGAGGCACCAGGCGGTACCGTCCTCCGCAAACACGATCTGGCTCTCGTTCGTGTACTCGTTGTCGCGGAGCTTGTCCACGAGCACCTCGAAGTTCACGCCGTCGTCACTCTTGTAAAGGCGCGTGAAGCGGCTGGGCCACTTGTCGCCCGTCGAATAGCCGATGCCGTAGGCCGTGTCGCCATGCCAGGTGACCCGCCACAGCCACAGGTCCTTCTCGCCGATGGGGACGCCCTCGGTCCAGGTGAAGCCGTCTTCGGAGAAGTACGCCATGGTCTGGTGCCGCGCGTCCGCAGGCTGGTGGAGCGCGGCGGCCCCGGTGAGCATCAGGCGGTTGTCCGGCGTGATGCATATCTGGGCGTCGCGCAGGTCCGCCGTTTCCGAGGTAATCCGCGCGGCGGAGGTCCAGGTTTCGCCGTTTTCGGAGGTGATGACGCGCAGGGCGCCGTCGGCCGAGACGTGCCCCTGGCCTTCGCGGAAGACGCAGAACCAGCGATCCTGGAAGCGGATAAGGTTGGTGAAGGCGTTGTGCGGCGCTTCATCCCAGATCCGCGCGTAATCCACCAGCGTCGCGCCTGGGACCACGCCCCGATCCACCGGCATGAAGTGGATGCCTTTGGAATTCGCGAGAAAGCGTTTCGCCCGGATATTGGAACCCGCGCCTTCCTCGTAGTAGACGATGAGAACCGTGCCATCCTTGAGGTTCACCATGGAAGGATAAGCGCCGATGAAATCGTCCACGAACACGTTCTCGCTCCAGGTGTCCGCTTCGTCCAGGCTGTAGTGCAGGCTGGTCTGGGGGAGGCGGTGCGCCAGGAGGATCACGTCGTTCAGCGTGCGGTGCAGGTACGGCGCGTGGCCCGGGAAGCCGTAGGGCGCCGAGACGCTCCACGTCTTTCCCCCGTCCCGCGATTCCGACCAGGCCATGGTGTCGCCCGCGCTCCGCTGGGCCGCGTGCAGCGTGCCGTCCTTCAGCTCGATAAGATCGGTTTCCGCGTCGAGCGGCATCCCGTTGTTGTCAATATCGGCCGGCGCGCCCCAGGTCATCCCGCCGTCCTCGGAGAACACGACCGCGCCATGGCTGAGGCTATCCGTTTCCTTGTAGAGGCCCAGCGCCAGCCGGCCATCCGAAAGTTCGCGGATGGGGCTGCTGCAATAATAGCCCGCGGTGATTTGCCGCGATTCCGACCAGGTCGCGCCGAGATCGTCCGAATACACCATCCACGTGCCCAGCCCGGTCCACGGCGGCGAGGCGCCATCGGCCCGGCGCAGCGAGAAGAAGTTGCAGATCAGGCGGCCGCTGGCAAGCTGGACAATCGACGGATCGCGGTCGTCGTCGGGTCCATCAAACAGCGTGCGCGCCTCGGTCCACGTGCGCCCTTCGTCGCTGGAGAGGCAATAGGAAATCCGGCCGCCCTTCGGCAGCTGTTCGTTCGGCAGCGCCACGTGGTCGTAGCCCGCGTAGAACACGCACATCAGCCGCCCGTCGCTCAGGCGGCACACATCGGGAAAGGCTTCGTAGCCGCCGGCCCCGGCATCCGTGCAAACATACGTGAAATCGGGCGGTGGCGGCGCGGGCAGGGTAAAATCGTGTTCGGCATTCGCCGGCGCGCCGCTGACGGTGATGTCTTTGACGCGCGCGCGGCCCTGGTTCGCGTAGAACCCGATGCGGCCCTGCTTCAGGGTGGCGTCCTTCGCCTCGAAAAGCTTCGCGCCGTTCAGGAAAACGCGCAGCGTATCGCCCTCGAACCGAAGTTCGCCCGTGTGCCACGCGCCGGCGGGCTTGTCCAGGCCGCCAGCCCGCGCGATCTCGTTCCACGACTGGCCCTTATCCGATCGGCACAGGATGGCTTGGGTCTTGTCAAAATGCACGTAGTAATAATGGCTCGCATCCGCCGCGCGCACGACAAATCCGCAGGCCAGCACCCCATGATCCTGCGGGTCGACCTGAAACGACGCCTTCAGCGATCCGTCGCCCCATTCGAGGGGAAGATAGAACGCCCGGGCCATCGCCTGGCGCCCGTCCAGCACCAGTTCGCCGTTGTCGATGCGCGCGCTGTCGCTGCCGAAGGTCCAGGCGGCGGAATCGGCCAGATCGAGGGCGGTATCCGCCGTGAAGGCCGGACCCGCGATCAGGGCGGCCAGGAGCGTGAGAAGCGTGGCGTAGGAGCAGGTAAAACGGGCCATCGATAGGGTCCTTACACAAAAGGGGGGTTGGGTTGCCGGTCTAAGCTCCCTACCGTACGACAGATCCGGCTGATGTCGCAAGTGGACGAAGCGGGCCTCACCTCAATGTTCTCAGATGGGTTGGCAGGAACCGTTGGCCACGCATCAAAATCCGCGAACCCCGGCGGCGGCGAATCGTCGCGGGCTGCCGGGGTGCTGACGCGACAGGCCGCACAACGCGCCGCCGGGCCCGGATGCGCCAATCAAGGCGAAATCCGGACCCGGCTGTAAAACGGCGCTTACGCTATAGAGGAGATCACGGCGCGTTGCGCAAATTGCTGCTCTGGACCGCCGTGGTCATCACATACGCTTTACTTCCTACGGGCTGCGGGTACTTGGCGAATTCAACGTGTCCGTCCATGTACAAGATATTGGCCCCGCCCGGAACGTGATTGAAGTTGCCCGAACCTTGAAGGGCGCCCGCGGTGGTAAACGAATTGTCCCACATTATCGCCGAGTTGGATTGGGAGGTGGCGGCGGCTCCGGGGTTGTTGATGTCCGTGATCAAGAAGCGCTCCACGCCTTCGCGCAGTGGCTGGGCCGTCACGACTTGCCCCGTGCTGATGGTGAACGTGGCCGGGAGGCCGCGGTTCTGATAGAGGCCGCGGGCATTGGGAGAGAGGGTCCCCGCGGCGGCGCTCGTGCTCGTGTTCAGCGCATGGTCACCCGCGCCTTCCGCGTAGGTCTGGCCGAAGAACAGGGCGACGTCATCCGGGGTCTGAAACCAGGCGCCGTCGACAACTATTGCCCAGTAATTGTAGGACCAGTATCCGCCGTGGTAGAAGCAGTGCAGTGCCGGGTCATAAATAGACGGATCGCAGTTCCGGTTCCCGCCATTCGGGTGGGCGATTTTGCCCCGCATGATGGGATCGCCGGAGTTCTCCCAGCCGGACCCGATCGTGCGGTGCATATTGGCTCCTTCGGGGCTCCAGAGAAAGTTATCGAGTTTTGAGCGGTGAAAATCGCCGTCGGACGGGCAGAACTGGATGTGGAAGTCCGTCAGATATTCCGGGTACAGGTCTTCCGTCGAGTACGCCCGTTCGAGGGTCACGCCCATCCCCGCGCCGTTGGGGTAGTTTTGCGCGTAGCGGACGGCGCGCGGCGGAAACATTTCGCCCTTGCTCTCGCTCGAAAACATCTTGAATATCACGCCGTGCTGTTTCAGGTTGTTCTGGCAGCTTGCGCGGCGCGCTGCCTCGCGCGCGCGCGCCAGCGCGGGGAGCAGTATCGCCGCCAGGATTCCGATGATGGCGATGACTACCAGCAGTTCGATGAGCGTAAAGCCCCGGCGCCTTCCGCCTGGTGTAAAAGGTCGGTGGTTCATGGGTATTCTCCTTAAAAATTAAGTGGGGATAGCATAGTTACTAAACCGAAAAACTAGTCTTTAGGACACATGGAATTCGTGCGGGTATCCGGGAGCCCTGGTGGAGCCGATGCAGGTTGCACCCCGCCGCGCTGCCGCATGATCCGCATGCCTGTTTAAACGAATCAGCCCATGTTCTGCCCTCGCTTTCCTGCCGGGTGGTACGTCGGCGCGGGCGGTCGTAATGTTGTCCACTATGATCGCCCGTTGCGTATCGTGCTAGCATTAAACCATCTCTACGTAGATTTGTCAACACATTAATCGCGGTGTCGTAGAGCGTAGATCATTGCGGCGATCGCGCGGAGGCCCCACAGGGCACCCGCCGAACCGCGTGCAGGGTACGCGGGCGCTGTTAGGCGCGCATGAGATTGTCGTTATTCTTCGGTGGCGTCGGGCCGCCGGATCGCGGGGGTTGGTACAGGACGGGACGCGCCGCCACAGGTTGCCGCCAGACCTTCCTGGATCCCGTGCTTCGTCGCGACACTCGTTCAGCAAAGAAAAGATTCGATTGTGGTGTGGAAGTGGAGGTTGGGTTGGGGAGTTGGCGCCAGCGACGCAACGGTAATGTATGGGCTCCCCCCGCTATGGAGGCAATTCGGCACGTTGCGATTCGGGAAGGGCGGCAGTACACTGTATGGCAATTCAGTAGCGGGCCCCGGCAATATGGTGCAGTTACCGTGAACGGCGGCCCGCGGCTTACAGCGTATTGACGCGGAGTGTACCGAATGAGCAAGACCGTTTCCCGAAGAACTTTCATGAAGCAGGCGGCGATCGCCAGCGCGGCCCCGCTCGTGCTGCCGCGCCTGAGCTTCGCACAACCCGCCAACAGCCGGCTGCAACACGCCGCCATCGGCGTGGCCGCGCAGGGCAAGCACGACCTGGGCAATATCGCGAGCCACGACATGGTCGATGTGGTGGCGCTGTGCGATATTGACGCCGTGAGCCTCCAGCGCGCCGCGGAGCTCTATCCCAATGCCCGGCTCTACCGGGACTGGCGCGAGATGCTGGCGCAGGAGGAGGGGAAAATCGACTCCGTCAGCGTGGCGACCCCCGATCACACACACGCGCCCGCTTCCTATTCCGCGATTAAGCAGGGGCTGCACATTTTCTGCGAAAAGCCGCTGACGCACGAGGTCTACGAGGCGCGCAAGGTCACTGTGGCGGCGCGCAAGGCGGGCGTCGTGACCCAGATGGGCAATCAGATCCATTCCCACGAGTACTACCGCACCGCGGTGCACTGGGTGCGCGAGGGCGCCATCGGCAAGGTGAAGGAATGGCATTCCTGGGTGGGGCCCGGCGCCATTTTCACCACGGACGACAAGAAATACCCCGCGGGAACGGACGCGATCCCCGAGCACCTCGATTGGAACCTCTGGTGTGGCACGGGACCACTGATCCCCTTCAAGGAAGGCGAGTACCACCCGTTCTGGTGGCGCCGCTACCGGGCCTTTGGCGGCGGCGCGGTGGGTGATTTCGGCTGCCACATCTTCGACCCCGTTTATTCGGCGCTGGACATCACCAACCCGCTCCAGGTGCTGGGCCGCGCCGAGAGCTACAGCGACGAGGTGCACCCGGCGTGGTCGGTAATCAACTACACCTTCCCCGGCACGCCCATGACGGCCTACGGCACCATATGCGCGACCTGGCGCGACGGCGGGCTCAAGCCGGACAAGCTGCTCTCGCCCCACCTGGCGGAGGATTACGAATTGCCGCCCAGCGGCTCGATGCTCGTCGGCGAGGAAGGCACGCTGATCATCCCGCACGTGGGCAAGCCCCAGCTGCACCCCGTGGCGGACTTCGAGAACTACCCCGTCCCGCAACTGGAGGAGCGCAGCCACTACCACGAGTTCGTGGACGCCTGCCTCGGCCGCGTGCAGACGACGGGCTCCAACTTCGATTTCGCGGGCCCCATGGCGGAGGCCGTGCTGCTCGGCAATATCGCCAACCGCCTGCCGGGACAGGCCTTGGAATGGAACGCGCGGCGCTGCCGCTTCAGCAACAACAGCGACGCGAACAAGCTGCTGCGCCGCTCCTACCGGGACGGCTTTGAGGTGCGCGGGCTGTAGGGCGCATGGATTGTTGTGAACACACCACGCCCCCTTCCGGACCGCCGCGCGCGGGCCGGGAGGGGGCGGCGCTATTCGTGCGCGCGGCCTGGGCGCTGACCGCCGCGCTGGCGTTGGCGCTCCTCGCCGCCATGGACGCCGCAGCGCAACCCGCGCGCTGGTCCGCCGAGGCCTGGCGCAAGGATCTGCGCGTATTGCGCCAGGTCGTCCGCGTGGCGCACCAGAACCCGTTTCACACCGCCGACAGTCAGGCCCTGGAAGCCGCCTTTGACGATCTCCACGCGCGGATACCGGCCCTGACCGATTTCGAGATCGCGTTCGGCATGCACCGCATCATGGCGTCCCTGGGCGACGGCCACTCCTGGCTTACCTACTACGGCCGGGACCTCTCGCGCTACTTTCCCTTCGATGCCTGGGAATTCAGCGACGGCCTCTACCTGACCCATGCCGCGGCGGGCCATGATCGGGCCGCGGGCGCGCGGGTGCTGGCGATTGACGGTGTCCCGCTGGAAGAAGTCCGCGAGCGGCTTCGCCCCTGGATCAGCCTCGACAACGAGATGGAGGTGTTGCGCCAGGTTCCGCTGATGTTGCGGCAGCCCCTGGTGCTCCACGCGGCGGGAATCACGCGCGAACGCGACCGCGCCGAGTTCACGTTGTTGGGCCCCGATGGCCGATCGTTCGAGGAGACCTTTCGCGGGCGGGATTTCGCTGCATACAAGACGTGGCGCGAAGGCCAGCGGACGCCGGAGGAAGAGGTTCGACACCTGCGGAGGCGCAACGAGTTCTTCTGGTACGAGACGCTCGCATCGGAAAACGCGATCTTCTTCCAGTTCAACTGGTTCGACGACATGCCCGGAGAGCCCTTTGAGGAGTTTCTGGACGGGTTGTTCGCGGATCTCGATTCAAGGCCGGACGCCTGCCTCATCCTCGATGTGCGCCACAATGTCGGCGGGCGGATCGCGCTGGTCGATCCGCTCGTGGAGCGTATCCGGCGCCGTCCCGATCTGGCGCGCCGGGGTCGGCTCTACGCCATCACCGGGCGCGCGACCTTCTCGTCGGCCCTGATGCTCGTGGCGCGTCTGGAGCGCCACACCGGGGTGGTCCTGGCCGGCGAGCCGGGCAGTGGCAAGCCGAACAGCTACGGGCAGTACACCCCGTTCAAGTTACCGGAAACCGGGCTCGAAGGCAGCATTTCCACGCATTTTCATCAGGAAGGAGAGGCACTCGACACCCGTGACCGCATTGAGGTGCAACTGGAGGCGGTTCCGTCATTCGCGGACTACCGCGCCGGCCGTGATCCCGCGCTGGAGGCCGTGCTCGATCACTGGCGCGCCGCCCGGGAGTCCGGAAGGCCGTGAGCGGGCTTGGTTCGGGAGGGGTCCCGGTGTTACCCTGCCGACATAGCAGCCAACACGGAGATTCCCCGCCATGTACCGAATATTGTTCTCAATCTGTCTTGCCCTGCCGCTACTTGCGGCGAATCCCGCACTTGCCGAGGCGACCGGAGCGGATGGATTCGTCGATTTGTTCAATGGGAAGGATCTCACCGGCTGGGTGGACGTCAACACGAGCCCGGAAACGTGGCGTGTGGAGGATGGCCTGCTCATCTGCGCGGGCCAGCCCATCGGCGTCATGCGGAGCGAGAAGCAGTACGAGAACTTCATCCTCCGCATCGAGTGGCGGCACATGGAGGCCGGAGGCAACTCTGGCGTATTCATCTGGAGCGAGGGCACGGTGCCCGAGGGGCGCCGCCTGCCCAAGGGGATGGAAGTGCAGATGCTGGAGCTCGAATGGCCCTTCCTGAATCCGGAAAAAGACGGTACGCCGCGCCCGATAGCCTATGTGCACGGCGAGCTGTTCGGCGCCAATGGCCTGACAACCGTGCCCGACAACCCCCGTGGCGAGCGCAGCAAATCCATCGAGAACCGCTGCCTCGGCAAGGGCGAGTGGAATTACTACGAAGTCGTAGCCGTCGACGGGGTGGTGAAACTCTCGGTCAACGGGAAATTCGTGAACGGCGTCAGCCAGTCCTCGGTGAAAAAAGGATATCTTTGCCTGGAGTCCGAAGGCGCGGAGATCCATTTCCGCAAGATCCAGATACTCGAACTCCCGCCCGGCGTCACCACCCCGGAACAGATCGCGCCGGTGGTGGGGGAGACGGCGGATTGACCCGCCGAAACCGCCCCAGCAGACGGCGTCGAGAATTCACGACCGGGCTTCCACTCAGCAGCCACATGGAATGGGTTTGGATGATACGGGATTTCAGCCCTGGCCGAGATTGTCGTCCTTTTACCTGGGCCTTCGGCCCAGGCTGATTTGATCTGCGCCTTCGGCGCCGAAGAAATGGGATTCAGGGCCGAAGGCCTGCTTCATCCCAGCCTGGGCCAAAGGCCCAGGAATAGGGGGTCGTCAGGGATTCAGGGCTGAAGGCCCGCTCCATAGCCCTTGTAATGCACCGGTGTAATGAATACGGCGCCTCATGCAAACCAAGATACAGCATGCCCAAAAAAGGAAGCGTCCAAGGCTGGGAGCGCAGGCGTCCCCGCCTGCCAGGCGGCGAAGCCGCCGTCCATTTTCATCCTTAACGGGTGACCCAACGCGTTATGAATGGCTGCACCCCGATCGCGCAGCAATCAGCCCATCGGCCCCTCCGGGCGATCAATAATAATACCGTACTTCTCCGCGGTCTCGAACAGCCGCTCAATCATCTCCGGCGTCATTTCCGGCGGCCCCGTATCTTCGGCCCCCACCGGCGCCCCCGCCTCCGCGAAGAACTCCTCCAGACCGGCCGGCGTCGAGTGAATGAGCATGTGCGCGGTCTCGCCGCTCTCGTTCCAGAACGTGTGCTTCACGTTCCTGGGCAGCATGACCGTACTCCCCGGGCCCGCCTTCGATACCTGGCCATCCAGCATCACCGTGATCTCGCCGTCCAGGACGTAGAAGACTTCATCCTCCCGCGTGTGTATGTGGGGTGGCGCGCCCGGCGCGTGGGGGATGGTCGCATGCACCATCGCCATCCCGCCGCCCGTGTCCGCGCCGCGAACCTTGAATACGTACTTGTGCCCCACCAGCCAGTAGGCCGCGCCGGCCTCCGGAGCCCGGACCCCGGGCGCATACGTTTCGATCATCGTGCTGCTCCTTTTATGTCTGCGAATTGAACGCGCGTAGTGTACCGAAACGGAAATGGCGCGACAAGGGTATCTATTTACTCGTAGAACCACGCCTCGGGCAGGATCTTGAGTTCCAGCGGGAGCCCGTTGCCCGCGTAGCTGAAATACGTGAGCAGCGCGTTCCCATCCACCCAGGTAATCGCCGGGTAGGCCCAGCTTCCCGCCGGGCCCTCTTCGATATTCCGAAAGTGCGTCCACGTGGCCCCTTCGTCCGTCGAAATCGCCGAGGTGAAAGGGTTGCGCCGGTCCGAATCGGGATTGTGGTTCCAGACCGCGAGCAGGTGGCCGCCCGCGGGGGTGCGCGTGATGCACACCGGCGCGGCGGGGCCCTTGAGCCCGGAGGGTTCCGGGTCGCTCCACGTTTCCCCGCCGTCGGTCGAAAAACTCTGGTATTGCGCGCCCAGCCCCGTGCGCATCAGCATCAGCACCCGCCCGTCCTTCAATTCAATTGCCGCCGGCTCCCAGCAGCCATCGCCCGGGCGCACCCGCGCTGATTCCCGCCACGTCTTGCCATCGTCGTCGGAGAGGTAGCAGTAGCTGTCGTTATTCTCCCAGGCCTCCAGCAGGATCCGGCCGGACTTCAGGCGCAGCGACCGCCCGTTGGTCAGGCCGGTGTACTTGCCCGCGGGACTCATCTGCAGCGCCTCGCTCCACGTCTTCCCTTCGTCGCTGGAGGTGCGCATCATCACGCGGCAGTCCGTGCTCTCGGTGTTCTTCTGGCAGTAGAAAAGGTGAATTCCCCCGTCCAGGCTGCGCAGGAAGTTCACCTCCATCACGTTGCGCCCGCCGTCGTTCTCCACGAGCGTGTACTTCTCGCCCCAGGTCCTGCCGCCATCCCGCGAAATGAGCCCGGAAAGGCGCGCCGGACCGTGGTCCTCGCCGTCGCCCGCGTAAAACTCGGTCCAGCCGAGCAAGAGGGACCCATCCTTCAGCGGGATGATGGCGGCCTCGCTGTTGCGCGGGTTCTCCGGACCAATGGGAACCACGGTTTGCTGATGGATAGGCTCGACCGCTGACGCGGCGCAGCAGATCAGTCCCGCGAGCGCGGCGGCGAAGAGGAAGCGTGGGCATGGGTGCATGTTACGGAAATCCTTTTAGGGTTACAGACCGCGCCATCATGGGGCATGGGACAACCGCGCCGCAACCCGTCATACCCGCCGATGGGCCGTCTCGCGTCTCGAATTGCCCGCACGGCGCCGGGCTCGTTTATACTACCGTCCTTTGCCAGCGAAAACCCGTGGGGATCCCGCTTCCATGATTAACGCATTACTTCACGCCGCCGCCTTTCTTGCGGGCGCCAGCCCGGAACTGCTCAACGCCATGCCCCTTCACGCGCCGGGGGGCTGGCAGGTCGATGTCGGGCCCGGATCCGTCTCGATCGCGGGCCGGGAGATCGCCCTGCCCGACCCGGTGCGCCTGATTGTGCCCGAACCAGCGCCCGTGACGGTGCGCGGCGAGGCCCAGATGCTGCCCCTCTTCAACCCGCAGGCGGGCGGCTGGCTGAAGGGAGCCCGCCTGAAGGCTCTGATCGCGCAAGAGTGCACCGCAACCGGACTGCTTCAGCCGGAAACGGTCGTCGTGCGGAGCGCCAGCGGCGTCCCATTCGCCCGCGACGTCGACTACGCACTCGACCCGCTCTGGGGCACGATCGGGCGACTCGAAGCCGGCAGCATCGGTGCGGATGAGTCCGTGCTGATCGACTACACCTGGAGTCCGGCGCGCCTGGACGCGATCGTGGTGAACACTTCGGGCCAGGTGCGCCTGATTGAAGGGACGCCCGGGCTGGGCTTTGACCCGCCGCCCGCGCCCGGAGTGGGGGAGTTCGCCATCGGTTCCGTGTGGAATCCGGGCAACGCGCCGGACCTGACCGCCGAAAATCTCTTGCCGGTGGAACATTCCGTCGCCGAGCCGACTCCGCCGGAGTACTACGCCGCCGAACAGTTCCTGCCAAAGACGCTGGCGAAACTGGAAGCGGGGGAGCCGGTCACCATCGTGGCGTGGGGCGACAGCGTGACCAACGGCGGGGGCGTGGGCGGCGACACCGCCCTCTGGTACCAGAACCAGTTCGTGGACCGCCTCCGCGCGCGCTATCCGGACGCCGATATCAAGCTGCACACCGCGGCGTGGCCCGGGCGCGGCAGCCGGGACTACCTCGAAGCGCCCCCCGGCGGCCCGTACGACTTCCAGCGCGACGTGTTGGATCGCAAGCCCGATCTGGTGACCGCCGAGTGGGTGAACGACGCCTACCTGCGCGGCGAGGCCCTCACCGCGCACTACACCACCATCCTGGAGCACCTGCGCGGCGCGGGGGCGGAACTCGTCCTGATCACGCCGCATCTGGTCCGCCCGGACTGGATGGGCGTGGACACGCTCAAGTTCGACGAGGACCCCCGCCCCTATGTTCAGGGCCTGCGGGCCTTCGCGGAGGCCAACGATGTGGCCGTGGCGGACGCTTCCCGAATCTGGTGCGGACTCTGGCGCCGCGGCATCCCCTATACGACCCTGCTGGCCAATGCGATCAACCACCCGGATGCGCGCGGCCAGGCCATCTTCGCGGACGCGCTCATGGCGCTCTTTCCGGAATAATACGCGCGGGCCGGCGCAACCATGGCCACGCCAGCCCGCGCGTTCGCTTCGGGATACACTGGGATCAACCGTGGCCGCCCATAAGCCAGTTAATTCCGGCGATCTGGGTCACCAGCGCCATGGGATCCTGGGCTTTAATGATAAGCGGGGCCTTGGTTTCGTATCGTACGAACTCAACGTGCCCGTCCATGTAGAGCACATTCGAACCGCCCGGAACGTGGTTGTAAAACGCAACGCCCAGCGCGATCGGCAGGCCGAGATCATCCGATAGGTTGTCGGTGTTTGCCCAGGCGTCGTACATCACAAAGACCTCGCTCTGGGCCTTGGCGCTGGCGCCGGGGTTGTTGATATCCGTGATGAGGAATCGTTCGATCCCCTCGCGCAGGCGGTAATAGGAATTGGGCAGCGGCGCGCCGTCGTCATCCAGCCAGCCGCTGGATCGCGGGCTGAAACTGTTCACCAGCCCGCTGCTGATGTCGTTCACGTTGACCTCGTCTGTCACCCACATGCCGATATCCGGGCATCCCGCCGCCGCCAGCCCGCCAACGCCCGTGAAGCCAATCGGGCTCACCGTGGTCCACCAGCTCGCGCGAATCCAAACGGAGTCCATGTACTGCGAGGCCGTTCGGGCCATGTACGGGTTGTAGATGTAGGAAACCGGCAGCGAGAGGAATAGATTCAGGCAGTTATTGCTGCCCGCCACCGTGGCCTGTTCAGCCAGGCGCGTGATCTGGCCGCTGTAGTCCTCCTCCACGCCCCAGCCGCCCGTGCCAAACGGGTCATAGTCCGTCCGGCTGTCCGACGGGCAAATCGCGGTGGCCGGATCGGTCCAATACTCCGGGTAGATGGACTCGCCCGAGATGCCGTTGAGCCAGCTCAGCACCCAGGCGCCATTGTGGGGATAGGTCGTATTGCCCGGGGGGAACCGTTCTCCCTCCGACTCGTTGGCGTACATCTTGAACACCAGGCCCCATTGCTTGAGGTTGTTCGCGCAATTGGCGCGCCGTGCCGCCTCCCGCGACCGGGCCAGGGCCGGCAACAGTATCGCCGCCAGAATGCCGATAATGGCAATCACTACAAGCAATTCGATCAAGGTGAAACCGTTTCGTTTCTTCATGGGGATGCTCCTCTTCACAGATCTGCCCGTGGTTGTTGGAGAAGCCCCGACGTGAACCGCCCGCCGCGCCCGGGCCCCTGGGACGCTAACACTTGCCTGACCCCATCCTAGCGCAATTCGCCCGATTTGTAAAGGCGGTTTCGCACCTTGCCGGGAGGTTGACAGGCGGCGTGAAATCCCGTACTGTTCACGCCGATGTACAAATTTCCGAAATATAACGTCGCGCGCGCCTTGCGTTTGCGGGCGGCGCCGTTCGCCGCGCTCGCCATCGTCCTCGCGGGCTGCCCGCCGCTGGAGACACCGGATCTATCCCCCCGCCCGGCGCCGGGGGAGCGCCATCTCGTCCGCCTCGCGCATATCACGGACCCGCAGATCGTGGACGAGGAGAGCCCGGCGCGTTCGGTCCGGACGGAGGACGTGATCAGCGTTTCCTGGCGCCCGCAGGAGGCCTGGGCGGTGCATACGCTGGACGCGACCTTGCAGCGCATCAACGCGATTCACGCGGCCGGCCCGCCGGTGGATTTCGTATTGATGACGGGGGACCTGGTCGATCTCGCGCAGTACAACGAATTGCAGTGGTTTGTGGACACGATGAACGGGAAGGTGGTGACGGCGGATTCGGGGGCTCTGGACGGCGTCGATCGGCATCCGGATCCCGCCATCAACCCGAAATTGCCCTATCGGGCGGCGGGGCTCGACCCCTCCATCCCCTGGTATACGTGTTACGGGAACCACGACGGCCTCGCGGTGGGGAACTTCCCGATCGATCGCACGGCGCCGCGCCCATCGGACTGGTTCGCGCCGCTATTCCCGATCGCCGCGGAGATGATCGGCTATCACCTGATCGACCCCGCGTGGAATTTCATGCTCCCGACCGCCGATGTCAGCCCCGCTGTGATTCTCGGGAGCGGCCCGCCGCTGGCGCCCGGTTCGCAGCAGGTGGACCTTTCCGCCCTGGAAGCCGGCCCGATCCCGCCGGATCCCGCGCGGCGTTTTCTGGCGCCGCGCGATTTCGTGGCGCTGCATCTCGCGAGCCCCGGTCGGCCGGCGGGTCACGGCTTCACGCGCCGGGCCCTGACGCGCGGCGAAACGTGGTACAGCGCGCGGCCAATTCCGGGCGCCCCGCTCCGGCTGATCGTGTTCGACACCGTCGCCGCCGGGCCGCACTATGGCCTGCCGCTGTTCTACGGCGCGCTCTTGCGGGAGCACTTCGAAACATTCGTTGTGCCGGAGCTTGAGGTCGCCCATCGCGCGGGAGATTGGGTCATTCTGGCCTCCCACCACCCGTCCGTCGAGTTTTCGCTGCCTTTTCCCGGCGAAACGGTATCCACCGAAGAGTTCCGCGCGGCCCTGGCGAAGTATCCGGGGGTGCTTATGCACCTGGTGGGCCACACGCACCGCAATCATGCGTCGATCATACCCGGGACAAATCCGTATCTGGAGATCGAGACCGGCGCCATCATCGACTACCCGCAGGAGGGGCGGATTCTCGACGTCTTTATCGCCGCCGATGGCGAATCCGCGCGCGTCGAAAGCCGGATGTTCAGCCACGCCGAAAATCCGACCACCCACTCCGCCGAGAGTTACCGCCGCGCGCGGATCGACTGGGGGCTGCGGAAATACGAACCCGCGGCAAGCGGGCGGACGCGTTCGGACTCGACCGGGTCCCCGGGGGACCGCGCCTTTACGGTGACGCTGCGGCGCTGAGCCGACGCCGCGTTCAGTCGTTGAACCAGCGGGTGTCCATCCGTGCGGTGAGGCCGTCCGCCTGCATCAATCGCGTTGCGAGCCCGGCGGTTTTCGGGAGCTCGTAGCGGAAAAAATACTGGCAGGTGACACGCTTGCCCAGGTAGAAGTCGCGATCGGCGTCGTTTTCGAAGTCGGCCAGCGCATTTTCCGCGGCCGTGGCCTGGAGCAGCCACTGCCACGCCATGGCGATGATGCCGGTGTATTCGAGGTAGAGCGTGGCGTCCGCCAGGAAGACGTCGGTCTGGCCCTCCCGCCCCAGATCGACGAGAGAGCGCGTGACGTCCTGGTACTGTTTCAGCGCGGCCGTAAGCAGCGCCACCTTGTTGCGGAGCGGTTCAATGCCCCGCGCCGCCTCGATGGCCCGGCCGACTTCCTCGACGAAGGCGTTAAACGCCGCGCCCTCCCGCATGGTGACCTTGCGCCCGAGCAAATCGATTCCCTGGATGCCGGTAGTCCCCTCATGGATGGGGTGGATGCGGATGTCCCGGTAGTATTGCTCCAGCGGAAATTCATCGCAGTAGCCGTAGCCGCCGAGGCACTGGAGGCCCGCGCTTACGGAAACGATGCCCATTTCCGAGGGGTACGACTTCGCGACCGGGGTCAGGAAGTCAAGAAGCAACGCATTGCGCGCGCGATCTTCCTCGGGACCCGCCCGGTGTAGATCGAGCAGCTTCGAGCAGTAGACTATGAGCGAAAGCGAGCCCTCGGCGATGGCGCGCTGGAAGAGCAGCATGCGCCGGATGTCGGCGTGCTCAATAATGGGTACCGGTGGCGCGGCCGGGTCCTTCCCGTTGATGGGGCGGCCCTGGCGCCGTTCGCGCGCATACCCGAGCGACGCGTGGTAGGCCGCCGTCGCGATGGCCGTGGCGCCCATGCCCACGCCCACGCGGGCGTCGTTCATCATCTGAAACATGTACCGCAGGCCCTGGTGCGCCTCGCCCACGAGCCAGCCCCGGCAGTCGCCATGCTCGCCGAGTTCAAGCTGGGTGATGGGCGCGCCTCGGTAACCGAGCTTATGGAAGACGCCGGTGCACGCGATGTCGTTGCGCTCCAGCCCGCCGCCCGCCGTCGGGCGCCACTTGGGCACAACGAAGAGCGAAATGCCCTTGACCCCCGGCGGTGCGCCCGCGATCCGGGCCAGCATCAGGTGGACGATGTTGTCCGCAGCGTCGTGATCGCCGCACGAAATGAAGATCTTCTGGCCGGTAAGCAGGTAGTAGCCGTCCCCGGTCTCGCGCGCCTCGGTCGTGAGATCCGACAGCGAACTCCCCGCATGCGGCTCCGTCATGGCCATCGTGCCCTGCCACCGCCCCTCAAAAAGCGCGGGCACGTATGTGTCGGCCAGCTCTCTCGACCCGAATGAGAGGATCAACTGCGCCGCGCCGGTGCTGAGAAACGGATAGACACTGGCGGAGTAGTTTGCCGCGGCGAACAGGAAGCGCAGCGCCACCAGCACCGTGTCCGGCAGTTGCTGGCCGCCCTCCTCGTAGCCGGCGTGCGCGCCGATCCAGCCGCCCTCTCCGCAATGCCGCAGCAGGTCGCGCACCTCGGGCAACACGCGCACCGCGCCATCCTCAAACCGCGGCGGCTCGGCGTCCATCCTCTTGAACAGCGGGTACAGCTCTTCCTTTGCCAGTTTCGCTCCCGCATCAAGCACGAGGTCGAAGGTTTCGGCGTCGTGATCCGAGAAGCGGGGCAGGGCGCACAGCGATGCGGCGTCCAGGACCTCGTAGAGCAGGAAGCGAAGGTTGCGAAGGCTGGCGAAGGACTCGGCCATCGGGATTCTCCATAGAGGGTGGTTTTCCGGTGAAGCGGGAGTTTAGCGCAGCGGGGCCGGAGGGTCAACCACGAGGCGCGTCCACCGAACGCCTATTCCGCGCGTTCCCGGAAACGCTCCAACGCATGGCGGACGATGCTCCGCGCCAGTTCCTCCTCGCCGAGGAATATCTTGCCGGCTTCCTCCTGCTCCAGGAGCCGGCTCTCCACTTCGCTGTGCGATCGGATGAGCACCTCGACTTGTGGATTGATCTTGCGCGCCGTTTCCACCATCTGTCGCACCTTCATGGTGTCCGGCGTGGCGATGATCAGCATGGCGGCCCGCGCGATGTGCGCCTGCGCCAGCACGATGGGGTCCGAAGCGTCGCCGACGACGGCGGGGATACCGTCTTCCCGGAGCTTCTCCACGATCTCGCGGCCTTCTTCAACGACGACATACGGGATGCCGCGTTCGAGGAGGTAGTGCGCGATGCGGCGTCCAACGCGCCCATAGCCCACAAGCACGACTTGGCGCGAGAGGTATTTCTCGTCGGTCGTGTAGGGCAGGGCGGCCAGCGGGTCCGCCGGCGCCTTGATCGGCTTCGGGCGCGCCGGCGGCGAGAGAATGGCCTCGTTGGCCTCTTTGAGTTTCTCCTCCTCGCCCAGCAGGAGGAGGGTATCGTACGGTTCGATAATCGTCTGACCGCGGGGCACGACGAAGCTTTCCCCGCGACCGATGAGCAGGATCAGGACTTCGGCCGGGATCTCCAGGTCGGCGACCGTTCGCCCGACCGCCGCCATGTTCGGTAGAATCTCCACTTCGCGCGTGTTGCCCTGCGCCTGCCCGTGCCGCTCGATGGCCAGGGAGAACGCCGGCCTCGACTTAAGGGGCTCGTCCACCCCGAGAAAGCGGGCCACCGGCATCAGAAGCGTGCCCTGGATCAATACCGAGGTCAAAACAATGAAGAAAACCACGTCAAAGATAAGCGCCGAGTGCTCGTAGCCCGCCATGAGCGGGAAGGTGGCCAGGACAATGGGCACGGCGCCCCGAAGCCCGGTCCACGCGACCAGGAGGCGCTCGCGGCGGCTGAATTCGCTCCCGGCCAGCCCAATGGCCACGGCAACCGGACGCGCCACGAGCATGAGAAAGGCGGAGGCGGACAGCGCCATCAGCGCGACTCCGGGTAGCTGTGAAGGGAATACGAGGAGCCCGAGCGTCAGGAACATGCCGATCTGCATCATCCAGGCGAGCCCGTCGTGGAACTTCACCACGTTGCGCTTGTGGGCGAAGTCGTTGCCATTCAGGATCACCCCGGCGATATAAACCGCGAGAAAGCCGTTGCCCCGCAGAAACTCGGCCAGGCCAAAAGTAAGGAGCACGAGGCTCATGCTCAGGACCGGATAAAGGCCCTCGTAGTCCATGCGGATCCGGTTGAACGCGACCGCCGCCAGGCGTCCCGTTCCCGCGCCGACAAGCGCCCCCGCGAGCATATTCACAAAGAACGCCGGCACAAGCGAGGGCCAGCTGAATTCGGGGGTGGTGAGAATCTGGGTCATCCCCAGGGTCAGGAAAATGGCCATCGGATCGTTGCTGCCGGATTCCAGTTCCAGCAGCGGCTTGAGGTTGCCCTTGAGGCCCACCCCGCGGCCGCGCAGCACGGAGAACACCGCTGCGGCGTCGGTCGAAGAGATGATCGCGCCCAGCAGAAGGCCCGCCGGCAGGGAGAAGCCGAGCGCAAGCCAGGCAAAAATGCCCACGAGACCCGCCGTGATCGCGACGCCGAGTGTGGACAGGATGACGCCGCGCCCAAGCACGGGCCGGATGATGCGCCAGTTCGTGTCCAGCCCTCCGGAGAAGAGGATGAAGGCGAGGGCGATCGTACCGATGAAGCTGGCGGCTCTCGGATTCGCGAATTGGATGCCGCCTGGCCCGTCCGAACCCGCGAGCATCCCGATGCAAAGAAACACCACCAGCGCGGGCAGCCCGAGCCGATCGGATATGCGGCTGGCCACAATGCTGGCGAACACGAGCAGACCCGTTACAAACAGGATCAGCGACGGTTCAAGCATCTAATTGCACTCCTTCAGGTGTCGCCAGCGGACTTGTTGCCGCCCGGGGCCCGAGATAGGAGCGGATTTCGCGCCGAGCGGGCTTAATACAACGTAACGTTGGGCTCCGTGCCCGCCGGTGGGGGTGTCTCTGGACGGGCGCCGCTTTCGTTCCGATAAATAAAGGCCCGATCCGGGGTCACGAGGATCGCGTCCTGCCGCCCGTCGCCATCACAGTCCCCGAGCAGGATGCTCATTTCGAACGAGGGTTCGCCGTCCTGCCGGGCGCCGGGGATCGCCAGCGTAGCGATTCGTGCGCCGGAGGCATTGTAAATCGCGCGGTTGTCCCCATTCAAAATCTCGGCGAATCCATCGCCCGTCCAGTCCACCAGGCGGTGATGCCGCGCGTACCGCGTCATGATCTGTCCAAGCCGGTTGCCCTCCGCATCGAAGACCCAGAGCGGACCTTCGCCCGGCGGGCGGTGGTCGATGTCGACCAGGATCTGCGGCCCCGGAAGCCCCGGGACGATTTCCGCCAGTTGCAGCGATTCGAAGTGGTGGCCCGCATACTCCCAGATGGGGCGCCCGCGCCCATCCACGACGGCGATATTGTTCGCGCCGCAGCACGTTAGCGCAATGCGAACTTCGTCGAGGTTCTCCGACATCGCCATGAGCCGCGCGCAGTCCAGGTGCCCCCGGTGCAGATCCGTCGTCTTCGATTCATAAACCCAGCGCACCGAGCCGTCGGGGTTCAGCATCGCAAACCCCGCCATGATCTCGTCGCGCCCGTCCCCGTCAATGTCCATCGGGCGCGGCTGGTGCGCGGTCCGGTAGCCGCCGGGCAGGTTCACATGCCAGAGCAGTTCCCCAGCCTGGTTGTACGCCCAGATGTTCTCGTAGCGGTCTTTCACCAGCACATCCGAGGCGCGGCCCTTGCCCGCCAGGTCGCAGAACACGATACAATCCGTCGCGCCCTTTTCAATCGGGATGCGCCGCTTCTCCGCGCCCGTCGCGCCATCGATCTCCACAATGTCCGATTCGTCGCAGACCACCACCTCGTTCCGGCCGTCCCCGTCCCAATCGGCGATCTGGCAGGCCACATCGTGGTGCCACGTCTTGCGGCCGATCTCCGGGCGGCCCCACGTCCAGATCGTGGATCCATCCAGGCGCTGCGCCGCCACCGCGCTCGTGAAGTGTACATCGCCCTCGTTGAAGTTTTCCGCACTGACGATGTCCACCGCGCCGTCCCCGTCCACATCGCCCGCGACGAGCCACTGCCCGCCGAAATCCGCCTCCAGGGCGATCGTTTTCCAGGGCTCGATCTCCGGAACGTTGGCCGGCGGCGGCCCGTTGTCCACCACGTCGAACAGGGCGAATGGGGGAGCGTCTTCCGCGGACGCGACCGCCGCGGCCAGGGCGCAGACCGCGAAAATGGCCCGAAAAATCGGGGCGCGCCGGGCCGGCGTGTGGCGTGGTGAATTGCTGCCAATCCGTGTGCTAGGATTCCGCGCCATGATCAAACTCCTCCCATTAGCCTTGCTGGTCATTTCCAATATCTTCATGACCTACGCCTGGTACGGCCACCTGAAGGACTTCAAAGACAAGCCCCTGCTCCTGGCCATTGTCGCAAGCTGGTCCGTCGCCTTTCTGGAGTATTGCTTCCAGGTACCCGCGAACCGGATCGGACACCAGCATTTTACACTGGCCCAACTCAAAATCGCCCAGGAAGTAATCACGATGGGCGTATTTGCCGTATTCAGCGTATACTACATGAAGGAGAAGATCACGCTCGACTATCTCTGGGCGGGCATCTGCCTCGCGGGGGCGGCCTATTTCATGTTTCGCAACGCCTGAGGCGCCTGCGCGGACCGTACCACAATCCGGTTCCGCCCGTTGCGCTTGGCCGCGTACAGGGCGTCATCGGCAAGCTTCAGCAGTTCATCGCCGTCGAAGCCGGTACTGTCCTCCGCGATCCCAACCCCCAGGCTGACGGTAACGGCGAACATTCTTCCTTCCGCCTCGATCGGGGTTGCGGCGATCTGCTGCAGGTAGCGCTTCGCCGCCGATTCCGCGCCGGGGCCGCTGCCCGCCGCCAGCACGACGAGAAACTCCTCGCCGCCGTAGCGCCCGACGGTATCCCCGCGGCGCGCCACCTCCTCGAAGCGGCGGGCCACTTCCCGCAGCACCGCATCGCCCGCAAGGTGCCCGTGCGCGTCGTTTAGTTCCTTGAAATGGTCGATGTCCACCATGATGGCGGCGGCGCTCTTGCCGGAGCGCTTCGCGCGCGCAAGCTCCTCCTCCATGAAATCCTGGATCGTCTTTCTGTTCCAGAGCCCCGTCAGGCCATCGTGCGTGGCCTGGTGCTGGAGTATCTGCCGGGCCTCGAGCAGTTCCGAGTTAATCTGGAAAAGCTCCTCGTACAGGCGGCTTTTCTCGACGATGACCGAGAGCTGGGCCGCAATGCGGCGGAACACGTGCTGGTGCACGTTGCGGTACGTGCCCTTCTCCCGGCTGGAGAAAAAGAGAAAGCCGAGCGGCTTGCCCAGCGCCACGAGCGGGCATGTCAAGCTGGATCGAATGCCCTCGTCCAGCACAAGTCTCGTGGAATGCGACTTGGGATTCGCCGCGTAGTATGCCTCCAGATCGTTGATGACACGCGGCTCGCCGGTCAGGATGACGTGATTCAGGCTGCTGCCGTTAAGGCGCTGGGCATACCCGTTTTTCAGCCGTATCTTAATGTCGTCTGCTCGGGCCCAATGCGCTTTCAGGGTCGTGCCGTCGTCTTCGAGAAGCGCGAACCCGATCCGGTCGTAGGGGATGAGCGGGCGAAACGTCTCGTAGACGTGATCCATCACCTCGTTGATGAAGAAGCCCTGGTTCACGCGCTCGGTGACATCGAGCAAATGGGCCTGCTCCCGGTAATGGCGATCCAGCGCGCCTGCGAGCGCCACGAGCTCCCTCCCCAGGCGGCCGAGCGCATCATCCTCGTCGCCGAAGTCCTCTTCCGGAAATTCCAACTGTTGCATACACACAACATAATTGGTGTATTGCTCCACCCGCGGGTCGCACGACTCATCAAGCACGAAAAGAGTCTCCCCCGGCATGCGCCGGCACACGGTTCCCAAACCCACTGACACCCCAGTTACAGTGACATTCCCAAGGCTTTGAACTGGGGGCGTCACCAAAACTGAACGCTATCTTAACGATCCGGGGCGAAATATTCCACAAGTTTGGCGAAAAATTTCGTGCCGTCTTCCCCGGCCGCCGCCCGTGTATGTTCAGGGGGCGAAAAGGTGCTGGAGGATCGCGTCCCGCACCGCTGTGCATGGGAGCGTCTCGTCCCCGTGCCCCCGCTCGCCCGAGGTGAGGAGCAGTGGCTTCAGGGCGTCGTCGAGCGCGTGCCGGCCATGAGATCCCCGCACCAGCGCCGTGTCGAGTGGGATCAGGTCCATAAGCGTGCGGAAGCCGAGCTTCTTCTTGAGCAGGCGCCACGCGATGTGGGCCGGGGGCAGCTTCAGGGCGGGATTCAGAAAGAGTTCGACGGGATCGTAGCCCGGCTTCCGGTGGATGTCCACGCAGCGCGCGAAATCGGGCGCGCGCGCGTCGTCCAGCCAGTAGTAATAGCTGAACCATCGGCGGGGCTCGCTGAGGAGCACCAAATCCCCGGACCGTGGGTGATCCAGCTCCAGCGCCGCCTGCTCCGCGCGATCCAGCACCCGCTCCACCCCCGGAACGCCGCGAAGAAGCTCGGCGTAGTAGCCGATGCGCCCCGGATCCTTCACATACACGTGGGCGCACTGGTGATCCGCCACGGCGAAGGCGTCGCTCGCGCCGGCGTCCAGCAGTTCGAGCCCTTCCTCCACGCGGAGGCTGATCGCGCCCGCTTCGCGCAGGATGCGGTTGGGGTGGACCGCGTCGTCGACCGGCATAATGCCGTACTCGCTGGCGATCATCGGGCGCACCCCGGCCCCCTCGAAGTAATCCAGCAGTTGCCCCACCACGGCGTCAAGCTCGGCGACGTATTTCGGGATGTCCGGGTGTTCCGGGCCGAGTTTCTGGAGGCAATAATCGAGGTGGGGGAGATAGACCAGGGTCAGGCCGGGCCGGTGTTTCCGGTGCGCGTAAACCGTCGCGTCCGCGATCCACTGCGTGGACTTAATCGACGACGCCGGTCCCCAGAAATTGAAGAGCGGAAACGTGTCCAGTTCCGCCTGCAATTCGTCGCGCAGGTCCTGCGGGTGCGAATAGCAGTCCGGAATCTTGCGCCCGTCCGCCTTGTAGATCGGGCGCGGCGTGACGGAGAAATCAACGGAGGAGTACATGTTGTACCACCAGAACATGTTCAGCGTGGTGCACGACGGATCCCGCTCGCGCGCGATCTCCCAGACCTTCGGGCGCTCCACGAGGTGGTTGGACTGCTTCCAGAACTGCACCTCCGCCATCTCGCGGTTGTACCACCCGTTCCCCACAATCCCGTGCTCGCGCGGGGGCGCGCCGGTGAGCATGGAAGACTGCACCGTCGTGGTGACGGCGGGGAAGCTCGGCTCCAGGTACTGCCGGCGCCCGCCGCGGAGAAACGCCTGGATGCGTGGGCAAGCCTCGGAAATCAGGGATTCGGTCAGCCCGACCGCGAGCAGCACGGCGGTGGGATGGTGCGACGTGGTCATGTGCCGGCAATCCTCCGGTGGCCCCAGACCGTCACCGCGAAGCACGCGAGCGCGGCCAGCGACAGCCCGGGGAAGGGGGTAAGGGTCAGAAAAAAGGCGTCCAGCAGGGAGATGCCCGCGAGCCACCCGAGCACGGCGGGCACGACTTTCGGCGGGGCCTGCCAGATGAAGCGCGCGGACCGGATGAGCCAGAGCAACAGCAGCGGGCCCACAACCATGGTCCAGCGCCAATCGCCGCCGCCCGTGAACAGGAGCACGGTGAAAGGGAGAAAGATCATGGCCACCGCAAGCCAGCGGCGGAAGCCAAGCCGGCCCGCCGCTTCTTTCTGCGCGACAACGGTCAGCCCGATGATGTAGAGAGCGATCAAGCCGCCGAAAAGCGCCACCCCGGCGATGGAATCCAGCCGCGATCCGGCGGCGATTGCGGCCGCCAGCGCATAGACCAGCGCGCGGCACAGGCCCATGAACACGAGGGAGGCGTTCCAGCGCTTGTGGAGCACATCGTAGGCCACAATGGCGCCGATCAGCGCCAGGGCGACGTAGCGGGCCCCGGGCGCAAAGACGAGCGTCAGAATGAGGCCCGATCCGAAGCACATGAACGTGAAGCGCGTGACCTCGCGAACGGAAAGCGCGCCGGACGGAATGGGGCGTCCGGGCCGCTCGCTTGCGTCGATGTGGCGGTCGAGCAGGTCGTTCAGGGCCATGCCGCCGATATAGAAAAGCGCCGAGATCACCGCCGCCAGCAGGGCCTTGGGCCACTCTAGCGCGCCACCGCCCGCCGCAAGCGCAAATCCTACAAGCACATTGGAAAACACCGTGGGCAGGTTGGAAATGCGCGAAAGTTGCAGATACGCCTTGAGCTTTGACGGCATTCAGATTCTTTCTATGAATGAGTGAGGTGGAATAACATTAGATACTAGGTTTTTAGCCACAAAGCGCACAAAGAACACAAAGAAAAAGGGAGCGGAAGCGCTGCAAGCCTTCGTTCCGTTGAGGAGTCACCCGTGAAAGGTGGCATCCCAGAGCATCCTCACGCAACGGCGAAAAAGGGTTCGATAGGTTTTTTGAAAGCGCCCTGCAATGCATCGGCAATATCAAAATGACACCCGATACTTTTTGTGCTCTTTGTGTACTTTGTGGCTAAAGAATAGGCTTCCGCGCCGCTTCGGTTCTACGTTCTACTGCCGTCCGACGCATCCAGCACCCACTGCATCTCCCGCGCGATGCCCTCCGCGAGGTCGTCCACCCGAAGCGATTCCGGCAGCACGTTCCAGGCATAGGTCTCCACCTCAAAATGGCGGCAGTCCGACAGCGCGCCGATGCTCTGCAGGCACTCGCGGACTTCCTGCTGCGTCGCGCGCAAATACCCGAACGTATCCAGAAAAAGCGGCACGTGGAAATGCGTCCGCAGCGTGTATTCCATCAGCGGCCGATCCGCGATGGCGTCCAGCGCGATCGGCAAGTCCTCGTAGAGCCGCGTCTCCTCGCCATCCACCGCGTGGCGGACCATCGTCTGGTGCAGGTAGCGCGGCTCCTGGAAGGTGAACAGCTGATCGAGCGCCAGCGATCCATCGTTGACGTCCAGCCGCGTAAAATCCGCCTCCACCGCCGACGAGAGCTGGACCTTGCCGACACGCAATCCCGCCGACCGGTAGGCCAGGAGCACATCCGCCTGCGACTCGCCCATCACCGCCGCATGGCAGACGTCGTGGCAGACCCGAAGATAGCGCGCGAAATGCTCCTCGTTGCCGCGTTCGAGAAGGTGTTCCTCAAAAAACGCGATCATGTCCCCGCTCGTGTCCAGCAAACAGCCCGGCTCCGGCTCGATATCGACATGGATGCACTTGCCCGTCGCCGCCTCCTCCCGCGCCAGGTGATCCGCCAGCACGCGCAGGTTTTCGCCCGCCGCGCGCAGCGTCTCCGCGTCGGAATCCCCCGCCGGCCAGCCCACCGGCAGCGTGGAGACGCCGCCCTCCGCGCCCTGGGGCAGCAGCCCGCCGAGAATGCGCACCAGGTCCTTCGTGTAGTCCAGCCGCGCCGCCTCCGCCCACGTGGGCTTGTAAACCGCGTGCTTCACCACGGCATCGTGAAAATCGCCGTACGGGAAGCCGTTCATCGTGAACACGGACAACCCCCGCTCCGCAAGCCAGTCCGCAAGCTCGCCAATGCGGTCCGTCGCAACGATTTCCCGCGCCGCCGAAGCCGGCAGCCAAAGCCCCACGCCCATCGGCGCATCGGGCGACACCCGCTCCTTCACGCGAACGGCATAGCGCTCCAGATTCGCCAGCGTCGTGGCGTAATCATTGCCCGCATGGACATTGGTGCAATAGCCAAGAATATTCTGGCCGGAAGTAAACATGGCGCCTCGCTGGGGTTCGTCGGATAAATTGACTTTGCCCATTATAGAGGGGGCAAGACCCACGTTGCACAAAACCGCGCCCATTTCCGCCACCGCGCACCGTCGGCCCGTCCGCAAATGTAGGATAGCCGTCCCGGCTGTCCAACGCCGCCAGGCGCAAATGTAGGATAGCCGTCCCGGCTGTCCAAGGCGCCAAAAGGCGCAAATGTAGGATAGCCGTCCCGGCTGTCCAACGCGCCAAAAGGCGCAAATGTAGGATAGCCGTCCCGGCTGTCCAACGCCGCCAGGCGCAAAGCACCGCGCCCATTTCCGCCACATCTGGAGGAGCCTGGCGCCGGCGTAATGAACCTGCGCCCCTTGGGCTCCACCACGGGCATGGGCCGGCCATGGAGCCAGCGCTTGGGCACCCGTCAATACCCGACGTTAACGTTGCTTCAATCAGAAATCTTCGATATCCTGTCTTCCGCAGTCCAGACGCCAACGCCGCCAGCCAGGAACCGACCGGGAAGGGGTAAGCCCATGTTCAAGTTCTTCCAAAAACGGCATGAAAACATAGCGAAAGCGCCGTTGTCCTTCGCTTTCGGGTGCTTCGGCGCGGGTATGGTTTTCGCCACCTTACTCATGCGGGAGTTCGGCCTCTCCGAATTGGCGATCGACAATATTGCCTACCTGATCGGATTCGCCAGCGTGATTTACTTTCATACCAACAGCCAGGAAGAAAAACCCGCCCCGCGCCAGCAGGGGGAATAAGACCCCCGCCCCACGCCCGAGCATACACGTCCCTCGCGCCGAAAAAAGTAGGCTGAAAGTCCGCCGCAGGCGGAATAGCCCTTCCGGCTGTCCAACGCGCCAATGGCGCCCAAGCTCGCCCCTCTTTCCGCGGGATCTCACACCACGCCGCCTGCTATCCTTGCCCGCACCACCGACCAGCACACACGAAAGGAACCCACCATGGAAAAGCGCAATATCCGCTGGGGCATCATGAGCACGGCCGCGATCGCGACCAAAGTCGTCGCCGGCATGCACGACGCCAAAAACGCCGAACCCGCCGCCGTCGCCAGCCGCTCCCTCGACAAAGCCCGGGACTGGGCGAACGCCCACCGCGTCCCCCGGGCCTGCGGTTCCTACGACGAACTCCTCGCCGACGACGCCATCGACGCCGTCTACATCCCCCTGCCCAGCGCCCTGCGCAACGAATGGATCATAAAGGCCGCGGAAGCCGGCAAACACGTCTACGCCGAAAAGCCCTTCGCCGGCGGCATCGAAGACGCCATCCAGGCATGCCGCGACAACGGCGTGCAGTTCATGGACGGAACCATGTGGCTCCACAGCACGCGCACCGGCGAGATCGCGCGACGCATCGCCAGCGGCGCCATCGGCGACCTCAAGCGCGTCACCGCCGCATTCACCTTCAAAGCCCCCGACAAAGCCTGGCTCGAAGGCGGCAACGGCCGCACCGACAAAACCCGCGAACCCATGGGCTGCTTCGGCGATCAGGGCTGGTACCCCATCGGCGCCATCATGTGGCTCTACAACTACACCCGCCCCGAGCGCGTCCAGATGAACTACGTCTCCAAGAACACCGTCGACACCATCGTCGGCTGCGGCGGGACCCTCTGGTTCCCCGGCGGCCGCATCGCCACCTTCGACTGCGGCGTCGAACTGCCCCATCGCTCCCAGTGGGAAGCCGTCGGCGAAACCGGCCTCATCCGCGTCGACGATCAAGTAGGCGGCCAGGGCCGAACCGGCAACTTCGCCGCCTACGAAGGCCCCTTCACCGGAAGCGACCGCTACATCCTCGGCGATGTCATGGGAAAAGACACCGAGGAGAAAGTACAACCCTGCGACCACGTCGTCAAGCTAGTCGAAACCTTCTCAGACATCGCCCTCACCGGCAACCTCGACCCGCAATGGCCCAAACGAACCCGCGCGTGCCATAGGGTCATGGCCGCGCTGTTTGCATCGGCGGAGGGGGGCGGCGGGGTGGTGGGGTGGTAGAGCTGTAGGTGCAGGGTAGTCGCCGTTAGATGAGCCATCTACGACCCGGCGCTGCTAGCGAAACCGCTCAGAAGGGGCGAGGCAGCTTCCAGCCCTCGGCAGCGCCTAAGGGTTCTAACCAGATTAATGTTGCCAAGCACAGATCCGATTCATCCCGGGAACGACTGTTTATAGACAGGAAATCCGAGGCAAAAGGAACTAGGGCAATAGCACTACACCAAGACGGACACTTGGCAAACTTAAATCGATCTAATGCCTTAGGGATAGATGGTTCCCAACAGACACTCGGCCTGAACGCACATGGTGGCGTTCGCGCTAGTAGGGGTTCGGTGACTTTCGAGCCCACCGTGCACGTAACTTGCGGAAAACAGTTGATCATCCGTGTGCTCCGTAGGTGTTTCGAACGCGCTTGGACTTCTTAAAATAGAACCACCAAATCAAGAACACGATAAGATTTCTGAAGACCGCACCCAAGGCGCTACCCACAACGTGAGCGGAGACCTCGGTCGGCAAATCGCCCATGATCAAAACGGCAATGAACTCGATCCCGATGAAGCCGAAGATCCGTATCAAAAGGAACGTCTTAGCGATTTCGCGCCCATTAGGGTTTCCACTCCAGAGCATGCACCCAACGATAAATCCGTAAATGACCAGGACGATTCTACCAGTGTTCTCCCACAATATAGCAAGCTTTAGAGTTGGAAACTCATTGAGTGCGGATTCTGCTTGTAGCCAAATCCCCGAAATCTGGGCAAGGTTTGCTAAGGGGCTAAGTATGGTAAGAGTGACACAAAAGAGAAGCAACCAGCCGCCCACTCCTTTAGGGCTTGGGGCATCGATAAGCGGAGAAGTGTCACTTTTTTCCTGTACGATACTTGAACCAGATGGGAGTGGAGGAATTGTCAGCCAGGGATTCCCTTTGGACGCCACAATGCTATTCAAAGGCATCCAGGTAGACATGCCTTCCCTCCTCGCAGGCGCAGTGGGACTAACTTCGTGTTTCTCGACCATGCATCTCAATTGGTCAAGTGAGTACGGCCCTATTTGTTGATTGTTGTGATAGAGGTATATCAGGTTAGGCATATTGCATCTCCTTGACGAGCATCTGACTGTTGAATTCAATCGGGCAATCCCGCTCCAAAGGTGCGGCAGGATCTCAATCCGTTTGCTAGTTGTCTTCGTTGAGCTTGTCAAAGCGGTGGCGATTTGAGCGATGAAGATCAAGTGCCAGGCTCTCAATGTACTGATTTGGATCCTCGTCTATTTTCAGAATGCGTAAGTGGCCGGACCCTTGAAGAAACAATTCCTTCTGGCGCGGATCGATGGCGGTTTCAGAAAGGAAGAATAGCCAGAAGAATCCACCGAGAAGGAGCTGCACGCACTCTACACCATCAACATTCGACATTCCCATGCAGTGAATCATGTTTGCGGTGATGCCCGTATGTTTCGTCGAATAGAGAATGACGCAGCCATAAGCTTCGGTATCGCATGGCGTTTCATCATGCAGCATCCTCCTCAGAGCGATCTCGTGATCGCCCAGATTGACCGAGGAAAACCCGGAGTGATTGCTTATGCCAATTCGCCAGAGAATCGAAAGCTGGAACAGTTTGAACTTCGCATAGTCAACCGTGCATTCAAAGCCTCTCGAATCTTGGATGGCAATTTCAATACACTCACCGCCATACAGCACACGTCGGGCATGGTTCTCCCACACGCTCAGTTTTTGCTCGCAATGCTTGCAAAGAAGTTTCTCGCGTATGCCCTTTTGCTCGGTGGGGCGATGTTCGTCCGGCTCGGTGGATAGAACGTTGAAGCGATGCTTCTCGTCGTAGAGATTCATCTGCTTGTAGAAGAACTCAGGGACAATATGCGAATCGCACAAACGTCCTT